>NZ_SISL01000296.1:0-7592 GCF_004307965.1 Verrucosispora sp. SN26_14.1
GGCCCGTGCCGTGCGGGCCGCCGGGGTGCTGCTCGCCGTCGAACTGGCGCAGGGCGTGATCGGCATCGTGCAGTACCTGACCAACCTGCCGGTGCTGCTGGTCGGCGCGCACATGCTCGGTTCCTGCCTGGTCTGGCTGTCGACGTTGGCGGTGCTCTGGTCGATCCGGGAGCGCCGCCCGGTGGACCCGGCGCCGGACGAGAGCGCCGTCCCGGCCGCGCAGCCGGTCTCCGCGCACGCCTGAGGCGACGACCCACCGGTTCCGGCCGACAGGTCACCGGCCGGAACCCGACGATCAGCCCATCCGGGCGATGATCGCCTCCGCGAGCCGCTCGGCGGCACCCTCGGCGTGCCCGAGGAACAGCGACGGCTCGGTCAACTCCAACTCCACCAGCACCGGTGCGCCGTCCGGGCCCGGGATCAGGTCCACCCGGGCGTAGAGCAGGCGCTCCGGGCCACCGGGCACGGCCGCGAGGGTCCGCTGCGCCACCGCGAGTTCGTCGGGTCCGGCGGTACGCGGGCTGATCTCCTCGGCCCGGTACAGGCCGCCCACCCCGAGGTCGGGCCCGGCGAGCATCGGGCCCTTGCGGATGGCGTGGCTGAACGCCGGCCCGTCCGGACCGGCGAAGTAGAGCAGCGCGGTCTCGCCGGCCGAGTCCACCGCGCGCAGGTACGGCTGGATCATGGCGACCCGGCCGGCCGCGCCCAGTCGGCGCACGTGGGCCACGGCGAGGTCCCGGTGTTCCGGGTCGGCCAGGTCGTAGCGGCCGGTGTCCTGGCTGCCCGCGCTGACCGAGGGCTTGATCACGTACTCCCCCGTGTCGGCGGGCGGTCGCCACTGCTCGCCGGGGAGCACCCAGGCGGTGGGCACCGTCGGCACACCGGCGGCGGACAGCTCGTCGAGGTAGCGCTTGTCGGTGTTCCAGCGCACCACGTCGGCCGGGTTGGCCAGCCGGGGCACCCGGGTCGCCCAGGCGACGAACTCGTCGCGGCGGGACATGTAGTCCCAGGGCGAGCGGAGCATCGCCAGGTCGTAGTCGGACCAGTCGACGGCCGGGTCGTCCCAGACGACCGGCTCGGCGGTGACCCCACGGGCGGCGAGCGGGCCGACCACGAGGCGGTCGTCCGGCTCCAGATCCGCCAGTTCGGTGCAGGTGACGAGAGCGACCCGGGGTTTCCCCCGGGTCGACTGGTGGTGGTTAGTCAATCTGTCTCTATCTCTATCTGTCTCTGGTGCGGATTGATCTAGCGGGCCATGGTGCGGCGGGCCATCGAACGCCAGAGGTCGTTGCTGGGCCGCATCTGGTCCATCAGCTCCCGCTCCCAGGCATTCTCCACGTCGACGCCGGCCGCCGCGCAGGCATCCCGGGCGACGCCGGTGTCCTCCGCGAACTGGTCGCCCCACGCACCGTCCGAACCCACCAGGACGATCCGCGCCCCACGCTTGCCGACGTACTCGATGACCGCCTTCGCCCCGCCGTGTCCGGCGGCGAACGACTTGATACCCGCGACCAGCCCGCTCGGGGCCGTGCCGGAGGCGGTCTGATCAGCCGTCAGCGTCGTATCGGAACCATCTGCCATAACGCGAAGCCTAAGCAGAGAGGCAAGCGAAAGTGCGAGAACCGGCGGGCTTTTGTGATACCGATTACCTGCTGGTTTACGACAGCACCCAGGAGTTTTGACCTAATTTATCCGGCCAAAACGCCCTAATCGACGCCGCAGATCGCCATCAATACCCTCGCTCACGGGCGGACGAGATTGATACCGAAGTCGCTGTCAATAGTCCGACAAAGCAGACAAATCGCATTCGCTCGCCCTTGCCCGATTGTTAGGAAGGGACCCTTCCTATACGCGAGGCGTTAGGAAGGGTCCCTTCCTTGCATCAGATCAGGGCGTCGAGCGCGGCGGCGGCGAAGACGATCGTCAGGTACGTGGTGGACCAGTGGAACAGCCGCATCGGCTTGACCGGCTCGCCCCGGCTGGCCCGACCGGCCAGCTTGTGCGACTCGACCAGGAAGATCGCGCCCACCACCAGCGTCGGCACGCCGTAGATCGGGCTCAGGCCCAGCGCCCAGACGGCCAGCGAGGTGAGCACCGTGAGCCAGGCGAACAACACGATCTCGGTGTTGACCCGCCGCACCGACGCCACCACCGGCAGCATCGGGATACCCGCCCGGGCGTAGTCGTCCTTGTACTTCATGGCCAGCGGATAGAAGTGCGGCATCTGCCAGAAGAAGACCACCGCGAACAACGCCCAGGCGATCGGCGACAGCGACCCGGTGACCGCCGCCCAACCGATCAGCACCGGAGCCGCCCCGCACGCGCCGCCCCAGAAGGTGTTCGCCGTGGTGGTCCGCTTGAGCCAGAGCGTGTAGACCACGTCGTAGTAGACGATGGCCGCCAGCGTCAGCCCGGCGGCGAGCAGGTTGGTGAAGGCCGCCATCAGCGCGACCGAGACCACCGCCAGCACCAGACCGAAGACCAGCGCGTTACGCGGCGTCACCGTGTGCGCCGGCAGCGGGCGACGCTTGGTGCGCCGCATCACCTGGTCGATGTCCCGGTCGATGTAGCAGTTCAGGACGCTGGCCGCACCCGCGGCGAGCGACCCGCCGACCAGCACCACCGCGACCAGCCACAGCGACGGCATGCCGCCGTGCGCGAGCATCATCGCCGGCACCGTGGTGACCAGCAGCAGCTCCACGATCCGCGGCTTGGTCAGCGTCACGTACGCCGCCACCACCGTCCGCAGGTCACGCGAACGGACCGGCACCTCCTCCGTGACGCGCACCGGCGTCTGCCCGGCAGGGTTGCTGACGGGGCGCTCGGTGATCATGCTCACGGATTGCCACCTTCCGGCTTCGGCAGGGGAGGTCACGACGGCGGGGACCCGTCTCGGGTCCACACACCGACCCACACACTACGCGTTGTCGTTTTGGCTGCCCGGGCGACCCGGAAACGGTGCGGGCCGTCACACCCGCGACTGAACCGCCGGGCGGAACGGAAACGTACAGACCAGCATGCTGAGATCCTCGGGCGCACGTTTAGCCGCGCTCGATAGGGTCACCTGTGAGGGTTCCGCCCATCTCGCCGAGGAGCACAAACCACCGTGGCTGCCAACCGACCTGCGCACCCCGCACTTGACTGGTCCGACCTCGACCGCCGTGCCGTGGACACCGTCCGCGTCCTGGCCATGGACGCCGTGGAGAAATCCGGCAACGGCCACCCGGGCACCGCGATGAGTCTCGCCCCCGCGGCGTACCTGCTGTTCAACCGGGTGATGCGACACAATCCCGCCGACCCGAACTGGCCCGGCCGGGACCGCTTCGTGCTCTCCGCCGGTCACTCCAGCCTGACGCTCTACATCCAGCTCTTCCTCGCCGGCTACCCGCTGAGCCTGGAGGACCTCAAGTCGCTGCGGCAGTGGGGCTCGCTCACTCCGGGTCACCCCGAGCACGGGCACACCCCGGGTGTGGAGACCACCACCGGCCCGCTCGGGCAGGGCCTGGGCAACGCCGTCGGCATGGCGATGGCGGCGCGCCGGGAGCGCGGCCTGTTCGACCCGGAGGCCGAGGCGGGCGAGTCCGCCTTCGACCACCACATCTGGTGCATCGCCTCCGACGGTGACATCGAGGAGGGCATCACCCACGAGGCCAGCGCGCTCGCGGGGCACCAGCAGCTGGGCAACCTCTGCGTGATCTACGACGACAACGAGATCTCGATCGAGGACGACACCCGGATCGCGCTGAGCGAGGACGTCGCGGCCCGCTACGAGGCGTACGGCTGGCACGTGCAGACGGTCGACTGGCGCACCGGCGACGCCGACCAGGGCGACTACCACGAGAACGTCGAGGAGCTGTACCAGGCGCTGCTGGCTGCCAAGGCCGAGACCGGCCGCCCGTCGTTCGTGCGGCTGCGCACCATCATCGGTTGGCCCGCGCCGAACAAGCAGAACACCGGCAAGATCCACGGCTCGGCGTTGGGCGCCGACGAGGTGGCCGCCACCAAGGAGATCCTCGGCTTCGACCCGGCCGGATCGTTCGAGGTCACCGAGGAACTGCTCGCCCACACCCGTAAGACGCTCGCCCGCGGCGACGCCGCCCAGCAGGAATGGACCACCGCCTTCGGCACCTGGTCCGAGGCCAACCCCGAGCGCCGCGCCCTCTACGACCGGCTGGCCGGGCGGATCCTGCCCGACGGCTGGACCGAGGCGCTGCCGGAGTTTCCCGCCGACGCCAAGGGCATCGCCACCCGGGCCGCCTCCGGCAAGGTCCTCGCCGCGCTCGCGCCGGTGCTGCCCGAGCTCTGGGGCGGCTCCGCCGACCTGGCGGAGAGCAACAACACCACGATGAAGGGCGAGCCCTCCTTCGTGCCCAGCCAGTTCGCGACCAAGGAGTTCCCCGGTCACGAGTACGGCCGGACGCTGCACTTCGGCATCCGCGAGCACGCCATGGGCGCCATCCTCAACGGCATCGCCCTGCACGGCGGCACCCGCCCGTACGGCGGCACGTTCCTGGTCTTCAGCGACTACATGCGTCCCGCCGTGCGGCTGGCCGCGCTGATGAAGCTGCCGGTGGTCTACGTCTGGACGCACGACTCGATCGGTCTCGGCGAGGACGGACCGACCCACCAGCCGGTGGAGCACCTGACCGCGCTGCGGGCCATCCCCGGCCTGGACGTGGTCCGGCCGGCCGACGCCAACGAGACGGCGTGGGCCTGGCGGCAGGCCCTGGAGCACACCGACCGGCCCACCGCGCTGGCACTGAGCCGGCAGGCGCTGCCCACGCTGGACCGGACGCAGGTCGCCGGGGCCGAGGGGACCGCCAAGGGCGGCTACGTGCTGGCCGAGGCGTCCAACGGCAAGCCTCAGGTGATCATCGTCGGTACCGGTTCCGAGGTGCAGCTCTGCCTGACCGCGCGGGAGCGGCTGGAGGCCGACGGCACCCCCACCCGGGTCGTCTCGATGCCCTGCCAGGAGTGGTTCTTCGCGCAGGACGAGGCGTACCGGGAGTCGGTGCTGCCGCGCGGGGTAAAGGCCCGGGTGAGCGTGGAGGCGGGCATCGCGATGTCCTGGCGGGCCATCGTCGGTGACTGCGGCGAGAGCGTCAGCCTGGAGCACTACGGCGCGAGCGCCCCGCACTCCGTGCTCTTCGAACAGTTCGGCTTCACCCCCGACCGGATCGTCGCCGCCGCGCACGCGGCGCTGACCCGGGTCGGTGACATCACCGGTTTCACGACCGGCAACTGAGGGAGGCGCGTGAATGACGACCGACAGGCTGGGTGAGCTCTCCGCCGCGCAGGTGGCGGTGTGGCTCGACGACCTTTCCCGGGTACGACTGAGCTCCGGCGGGCTCGACCAGCTCCGCCGGGAGAAGCACGTCGTCGGGGTGACCACCAACCCGACGATCTTCGCGAAGGCGTTGAGCGACGCCGACGAGTACGACTGGCAGCTTCGTGACCTGGCCACCCGGGGCGTCGAGGTGGAAGAGGCCGTCCGCATGCTCACCACGTACGACGTGCGGTGGGCCTGCGACGTGATGCGCCCGTCGTACGACGCCAGCGGTGGCGTCGACGGCCGGGTCTCCATCGAGGTGGACCCGCGCCTGGCCCACGAGAGCGCGAAGACGGTCGCCGAGGCCAAGGCGCTGTGGTGGCTGGTCGACCGGCCCAACCTCTTCATCAAGATCCCGGCGACCGAGGCCGGCCTGCCGGCGATCACCGCCGCGCTCGCCGAGGGGATCAGCGTGAACGTGACGCTGATCTTCGGGTTGGACCGCTACTCGCAGGTGATGGAGGCGTTCCTCGCCGGTCTGGAGCAGGCGAAGGCGAACGGGCACGACCTGTCCACGATCACGTCGGTGGCCTCGTTCTTCGTCTCCCGGGTCGACAGCGAGGTGGACAAGCGGCTGGAGAAGATCGGCTCGGAGCAGGCCAAGGCCCTGCGCGGCAAGGCGGCCGTGGCCAACGCCCGACTGGCCTACGAGCGGTACGCCGAGGTCTTCTCCGGTGACCGGTGGCAGGCGCTGGCCGCCGCCGGGGCGCACCCGCAGCGTCCGCTGTGGGCTTCCACCTCGACGAAGAACCCGGACTACCGGGACGTCATCTACGTCGAGGAACTGATCGCGCCGGGCACGGTCAACACCATGCCGGAGTCGGTCGTCCACGCGTACGCCGAGCACGGGGAGACCCGGCCGGACACGGTCACCGGCGCGTACGACGACGCCCGGCAGGTCTTCGCCGACCTCGGTGAGGTCGGTGTGGACCTGGCCGACGTGATCGACACGCTGGAGCGCGAGGGCGTCGAGAAGTTCGAGACGAGCTGGAACGAACTGCTCGACGGTGTCCGCAAGTCGCTCGACGCCGCCGGGCGGGGCAGCGGCCACCCGAGCGACGCCGCCAGCGACAACGCCGACGCCGCCGTGCGCGCCGGAGGCAATGCGTGACCCTGCGACCAGAAGTCCCCCGCGCCGCCGCCCCGTCCGGGTGGCGGCGTGGGTGACCTGCTGGCCGCACCCGCCGAGTCGGCGGGAGGTCTCACCGTGCACGGCGCACGGGCCGTGGACGGCAGCACCCCGGCCTCGACCCGGCAGGCTCTGGTCGACGCCGACGTCCCGGGCCGGCTGGCCGCCCAGGACCCACCCCTGTGGGATCCCCGGGCGGCGGCCGGCCGGGGCGACGGCGGGGCCGATCTACTCCCCCGCCTCGCCGAACTGGCGGCGGAACTGGCCGACCTCGACCACGTGGTGCTGCTCGGCATGGACGGCACCGCGCTCGCGGCGCAGGCCGTCGCCCGCACCACCGGTCACCCGCTGACCGTGCTCGACACCACCGACCCCGGCCGGATCCGGGCCGCCCTGGACGACCGGCTCGCCCGCACCGTCGTGGTCCTGACCGGCGCCGCCGAGGCGACGCCGGAGGTGGACGATCTCCGACGCGCCTACCGGCAGGCGTTCCTCGACGCGGGGCTGAGCGAGGCCGAGGCGGGTCGACACGTCGTGGTGGTCACCGAGCCGGGTTCACCGCTGGCGGCAGCCGCCGCCGAGTGGGAGGCGATCACCGTGCCCGCCGACCCGCCGGTGAGCGGAGGCTCCTCGGCGCTGAGCGCGTACGGGTTGGTGCCCTGCGCGCTGGCCGGCGTCCCGGTGGCCGACCTGCTCGACCAGGCCGACACGTTCGCGGCCTCGCTGTCGCGCCCACAGGACAACCCCGCCCTGACGCTCGGTGCCGCGCTGGCCGCCGCCGCGACGACGGGGCGGGACACGGTCGCGCTGGTCGCCGACGGCACCGGCGTCGAGGGACTGGGCGACTGGGTGGAGCACCTGCTCGCCGGTGCCACCGGCAAGGACGGCCAGGGCATCCTGCCGGTGGCGGTCGGGTCCCCGGACGAACCCGGCCTGACCGGGCCGGGCGTACTCACCGTCAGCTACGGCGGCGCGCTCGCCGCTCCGGCGGTGCCGACCTCCGACGTGGCGGTCAACGGCCCCCTCGGCGCGCACTTCCTGGCCTGGGAGTACGCCGCTGCCGTCGCCGCCACCGTGCTCGGTGTCGACCCGGCCGACCGGCCCTGGGTGCTCGACACCGGCAGCCCGATGTTC
>NZ_SISL01000297.1:0-7583 GCF_004307965.1 Verrucosispora sp. SN26_14.1
GCGCCGACCGAGGCCGCGCCCCCGCCGCCGCCTCCGCCCACCAACTCGCCGCCCAGCGGCGAGACGTACAACCTGAGCATCGGCACCACCCTGGTGGTGAACGACAACGACGGCACCGTCGAGATCACCGTGACCCGGGTGCGGACCGTGAACGAGGGCTGCCGGTCGTTCGCCCCCGAGCCACGGAAGGGCCGCTACCTGATCGCCGACGTGACGGCGACGGTGACCAAGGGCACGGCCTCCATCAACCCGATCTACTTCGAGTGGGTGGCGGCCGACGGGACCACGGTCAACGGCCTGGCCGGGATCCTGGCCGGCTGCGGTGAGACCATCGGCTCCGGCAACAACCTGCCGGCCGGCACCAAGCGGGTCGGCACGGTCGTCTTCGACGTCGCCGACACCAACGGCGTGGTGGAGTACAAGCCGTTGTTCCGCTCCGCCGGTTCCTGGCGGCCGTAGCGCACGCTAGGTCGTCTGCCGGCGGTACGTCGGGCGGGCCGTGCGGGACAGCCGGCTCGCCCGACGACCGGAGTGATCGTCCTGAGTGGACGTCGCTACACTCCGCCCGGTGATCAACAAGAGATGGTCGTCAGCCGCCCTGTTGGGGCTGCTGGCGGCGACCACGCTGGCCGGCCCCGCGCCGGCCCGAGCCGACGACGACCAGGCAGAACCCGTCGCCGAGCCGCCTCGCGTCCAGTTGGTGCTGGACGTGAGCGGCTCGATGCGGGCCACCGACATCGACGGACGCAGCCGCATCTCGGTGGCGCAACAGGCGTTCGGCGAGGTGGTGGACGCCCTGCCCGACGAGACCCAGCTCGGCATCCGGGTGCTCGGGGCCACCTACAAGGGCCAGGACAAGCAGCAGGGCTGCCGGGACACCCAGCAGATCGTGCCGGTCGGTCCGGTGGACCGGACGAAGGCCAAGGCCGCCGTGGCGACACTGCGTCCGACCGGATTCACCCCGGTCGGGCTCGCCCTGCGGGAGGCCGCGAAGGACCTCGGCACCGGCACCACCGCCCGGCGGATCGTGCTGATCACCGACGGCGAGGACACCTGCGCACCGCCGGACCCCTGCCAGGTGGCCCGGGAACTCGCCGCCCAGGGCACCACGCTGGTGGTGGACACCCTCGGCCTGGCACCCGACGAGAAGGTCCGCAAGCAACTGCTCTGCATCGCCGCCGCCACGGGTGGCACGTACACGGCCGCGACAAGCGCCGACGACCTCACGGACCGGCTCAAGCAACTCGTCGACCGGGCCCGAGACACGTACGCCACCACGCCGGCCAAGGTCGACGGAACCGACGTCTGCGAGGGTGCGCCGCTGCTCTCCCCCGGCGTCTACACCGACCGGGAGACCTTCTCCGAGCACCGCTGGTACCGGGTGCCGGTCCGGACGGGACAGGAACTGCGCGCCTCGGTCAGCATCGCGCTCGACCGGCCGATCAATCCCGACCACGGCGTACTGCTGCGGGCCACCGCGGCGGACGGCCGGGAACTGGTCCGGGGCGTGGACGCCGGCAGCGGACGTACCGACGTCGTCTCGGCCGGTCTGCGCTGGTCGGCCACGGAGGACGGCGACGACGCCGAGCGCGACGAGGACGCCACCCCCGCGCCGACGGCCAGCGCCACCCCGGCGGTGACCACCGTCTGTCTGGTGGTCAGCAACATGTTCTCGCCCCGGTCGGGCACCGCGAAGGACCCCGGCATGCCGGTCGAACTGACCGTCGACGTGGTCGCCGCCTCCCCCGCTCCGGACGGGCCGGACCTGGGGCGCGGCTGGGTGCTGCTGCTCCTGCTGACCCTGGCCGGTCTGCTCACCGGGCTCGTCACCGGCCTGCTCACCCGCTGGTGGGTCGCCACCTGGAGGGAGAACTGATGCGTACCCGATCGGCAACCGTGGCCGCGCTGCTGGCCGCCGGCATCGTCCTGGCCCCGGGCGCGGCGCTGGCCGCACCCACCCCCACTCCCTCACCCGGTGCCGCCACCGTGACCAAGGCCGGCACCACGTTCCTCAGCGCCACCCCTATCGCGGCGGGTCAACCGGTGCGGGTGGGCGCCTCCACCGGCGAGTACCTCTACTGGTCGTTCCCGGCGGCGGCGGGCGAGACCCACGAGATCACCGCGACGGTCTCCCTCGCCGAGCAGCGCACCGGCACGTCGACGTGGACCGTGGAGGTCTTCGACGGCCTGCGCCGCCGCCAGGCGTGTACGGCCGGCGCGCAGACCCCGACCGCCGACTCCTCGGTGGGTACCGTGGCCCTCGGTTGCACCCTGCGGCGTGTCCGGCCCTGGGCGGAGCCGTGGTCCGCCGATCCGCTGCCCGGCACGTACTACGTGCGCCTGTCCGTGGTCGACGTGCCCGAGCCCGACCTGGGTCGTCCGATCGACGTGGACCTGCTGATCTCCGCCAGCGGGGACGCCGGCAGCGCCCCGGAGGACGGTCGGCTGGAAGCCCCGCTGGTGGCGCCGACCAACGCCGGTGCCGTGCTGAGCACGGAGCCGACGGTCGCACCGGTCGACGAGGACGACGACGGCTGGAACATCGACCTCACCGGGTGGCTCCCCGAGGCCGGTTCCCGCTGGATCTGGACCACCGCCGGTGGCGTCCTCGCCGCAGTGGCCGGCGTGGTCGGTTTCGCCCTGACCCGCCGCCCGTCCGCCCGGCGGGTCCGCGCGTGACCCCACCCGTCCGGTGACCCCGCCGGCAGGTCGCGCCCGGGCGTGACCTGCCGGCGGTTCCGATCAGCAGGCCTGGGGCGCACCGGAGTAGTGGACACCGGCGCGGCCGATCAGCGTCAGGTCGGTCAACGCGGTGTTCGCCGACCGCCGAATGTAGCAGGAGTACCGGTGCTGATTGATCACTTCGAGGTGGATGTGTGCGCCGGAGTCGCCGTTGACCTGGTAGCAGCTGGAGTAGCGGAACCGGCCGGTCTCGCCCAGCTTGGTCCACGGCCCGACAGTCGCGCCGACCACGATGCCGGCCGGCTTGTTGGCGACGTGCATGACGTCGGCGCGGGCGATGACCGCACCGAGCCGGTCGTCCCGGGCCTCCAGCCCGATGCGGTACCCGCCGTCGGCCAGGTTCCCGGTAGCGCAACCGGCCCGCACGGTGACCACGCGGACCGAGATCGGATGACCGGCGGCGCTCTTCGTGCCGAACGGCGAGACCACGGTCGCGCCGGGGTTGCGGTAGATGTCGACCGACCAGTCGTTGAGATATCCCCAGTTCGAGAAGACCCGGTGGTGGCTCGCCGGCCCGGAGAGCCCGAAGCGGTCCCAGGTGGACGCACCCTGGATAGGCGGATAGACGCTGACCGCGTCGGCCACGGCGTGCGCCTGGCCGGCACCGGCCGGGACGAGTGCCGCGCCGACGACGAGCAGACCGACGACGGCCTGACGGACCACGCTGCTGATCTTCACTGGGCCTCCTGATCCGGGCAGCCGGGTTCGCCCGACTGCCGCCGCACCGACGCACTCGTGGCGCGTCGACGTCCACAACGGAAGCGATCAATATAGATCAGTGTCGTCGGGTGGGCCACGGTCGCCGTCGAAGGCCCGTGCCAGGAAGAGGCCCTAGTCCAGGGCGAAGGTGGCCGACGCGCGCCCGGGGCCGTCCGACACGGCTTCCAGGTGCAGCAGCCCGTCGCGGTGCCGGACGTACTGGCCGGGGAAGTTCACCGCCTCCAGCGACACCTTCGCCGCGTCGGCGAGCCCGGCCCGGCGGGTGAACGTGGCGTCCTGCCGGAACAGGGTGGAGCCGTCGCTGCGCTCCACCCAGAGCTGGTGGTTACGGTGCCGCAGGTAGTAGCCGGGATAGTTGGTCGACTCCAACGAGATCGCCGACGGGTCGGACAGACCGGCGACGATCCGGAACTGCGAGTCGGCCAGGACGGCGACGTTCGGCTCCAACCGCACCCGGAACTCCCAGTGCCGGATGTAGCGGTCCGGCAGGTCGTGCGCGCGCAACCGCACCGGGCTGAGGCCGTCCGGCACCGGTACGCCGAAGTTCGGCGTACCGTCGGCGTTCCAGTAGACCCGCTGGAGCCGGGTATGCCGGTTCGGGTCGGTCAGCGGGTCGTAGCCGTTGCCGAGGTACCGCTCGTAGTTGCGGGAGTGGTAGACGATCACGTCGCTGCCGTCCTCGGCCACGGTGAACGAGTTGTGCCCCGGACCCCACTGACCCGTCCGGGCGTCGCTGGCCAGCACCGGCGTGGACCACTTGCTCCACGACGCCGGATTGAGCAGGTCACTGGTGGCCGAGGCGGTGAGCAGCCCGACCGCGTAACTGGCGTCGGTGGCGCTGGCCGAATACGTCATGAACACCCGCCCGTTGCGGATCAGCACCGCCGGCCCCTCGTTGACCCGGTACCCCCGGGTCTCCCAGGCGTGCGTGGGGGTGGCGATCAGGGCCGGGGTGCCCGCGTACGTCCACGGGTTGGTGGCACGGGCCAGGTAGATGTTCGAGTTGCTACCGGCGTACTCGGCCCAGGCCAGATAGCGGACTCCGTTGTGGACGAACGTGGTGGCGTCGAGCGAGAAGCCGCTGCGGGCCGGTTGGAGCTGTCCACGTTCCACCCACGGCCCGTCCAACGGGTTCGCCGCACTGCTCTCCAGCACGTACGGCCGAATGGCCCAGATGTCGTCGGTGCGGCCGGCGGCGAAGTAGACGTACCACTTGCCGCCGATGAAGTGGATCTCGGGAGCCCAGATGTGGGCGCCCATCTCGCCGCTGGCGTGCTTGCGCCAGATCACCCGCTCGGCGGCGGTGGCCAGTCCCTGGAGCGTGGTGGCACGGCGCAGCACGATCCGGTCGTACTCCGGGACGGTGGCGGTGAAGTAGTAGTACCCGTCGGTGTGCCGGTAGACGTGCGGGTCGGCACGCTGCTCGGCCAGTGGATTGGTGAAGGTGACCGGGGCGGCCTGCGCCGGCACCGCCCCCACCGCCACCACGGCGCCTCCCGCCAACACCAGGACCGCCGCCATCGCCACGACCCTGCGGACACTGCGCCGCACCATAGCCCCGCCCTTCCACCACGACAGGAACACCGCCACCGCATTGATAGCGCTAACAATCACCACCGTCAAGAGAACGTCATCTATACGAAACCCCACCGCAGCACACCGCCCCCCACACGCCCCCACCTCACGCCCCCCCCCACGCGTTGATCAAGAGGTTTGCGCCGACGACGGCACCCCGGAGCGACCAAAACCTCTTGATCAACGCGGCGGCGGGAACTTGAGGTCAACGCGGAAGCGCTGGTCTTCGCTCGCCGCGCGCACCCGGAGTACCCGAAACTGCCTGAACCGGTCAGTCGAGGCAGAACTCGTTGCCCTCGACGTCCTGCATCACGAGGCAGGACTCGTTGAAGCCGTCGGATTCCAGCAGCCGGACCCGGGTGCCGCCGAGCGCGACCAGCCGCGCGCCCTCGGCTTCGAGCGCGGCCACGCGTTCCGCACCGACGAGCCCGGTGGCGGCCCGCACGTCGAGGTGCAGCCGGTTCTTGACCACCTTGCCCTCGGGTACGCGCTGGAAGAACAGTCTCGGACCCGCGCCGGTCGGGTCGACGCAGGCGAATGCCGCGCCCTGCCGCTCGGGCGGCAACGCGCGAGTGAACTCCGCCCAGTCAGCGAAGCCCTCCGGTGGCGGCGGCACCACGTATCCCAGCACCTCGCACCAGAAACGGGCGACACGCTCGGGTTCTGCACAGTCGAAGGTCACCTGGACCTGCTTCACGGATGCCATCGACCCACCATAGGGGTAGTTCCTCAGGCCGGGGGCCCGCCCTGCAGCAGGCGCGCGATCCGCTCGTACTCGGCGGCCATCTCGGGGGTGGCCAGGAAGTCGTCGAGGTCGGCGGAGACCTGGTGGTCGACCTCCTCGACGGAGCGGAGCGCCAGCTCGTAGAGCTCGTCGCGCTGCCCGGTCTCCAGGTACGTCGTCCAGTGTTCGAGCGCGATCAGGGCGATGAGCAGGTCCGGGTCCATGTCGCCGTCGGTGAGGGCACCCTCCTCGATCCGCGTGATCAGCGCACGTGACGTGGCGGCGTCGGCCGTCCCGACGGTCTTCCGGGCGAGCGCGAACGCCGCCGCGGCGTCCTCGTCCAGTTCCCCGTCGGCGGCGACGTCGACCAGTCCCTCGTCGCGTACGAGGCGGGCCACCGTCTCGACGCCGAACACCCGGAGTTCGTCCTCCCCGGCCGTGTCCACGAGCCGACGGATCGCTGTTTCGAGCTGGTCGTATCGCACCACGGCAGTCTAGGGAACAGGTGAGACTTGACCCTGTCACGGTGTCAAGGTCTTCACTGGTGGTCGGAGGTGGTTCCCATCGACTCGACCGACCAGCCCACACCCGACGCACGAGTGGTCGGCGCGTTGTCCGCCGACGACCCGTCGAGGCGGCTCAACGCGGCCCTGGCCCTCGGTACGCACCCGCATCCCGGTGCCGTGGACGTACTCGTGGCGCGCGGCGGGGTCGAACCGGACTTCTTCGTGCGCGACATGCTCACCTGGGCGCTGACCCGGCTGCCGTCGGAGGTCACGGTGCCGAGGCTGCTGGCGGAGCTCGACTCCACCCATGCCCAGGCCCGCAGTCAGGCGCTGCACAGCCTGTCCAAGATCAGGGACCGGAGCGTCTGGCCGGCGATCACGACCGCGTTGCTGCGCGACGCCGACGACACGGTGGCGCGGACCGCCTGGCGAACGGCCGTCGTGCTCGTACCCGACGCGGAGCGGTCGGCACTGGCCACGGAGCTGGCCACGCAGTTCGGTCGCGGGGACCGGGAGGTCCAGCTCAGTCTGAGCCAGGCCCTCGTCGAGCTGGCCGACGTGGTCGAGCCGGTCCTGGCGGCGGCGGCCACCCACCGGGACCCGGCGGTACGGGCGCACGCGCGCGCCACCGAACGCCTGCTGCTCGACCCGGAGGCCGGATTCGACCTCGCCGTGCACGAGGCGAGACGGGTCGCGGCGCTCGGCCCGGACCGGGAGGAGACACCCGGTGCTGATCGGTGAGGTGGCACGACGGTCGGGGGTGAGCGCCCGGATGCTCCGGCACTATGACGCGCTCGGGCTGGTCCGTCCCACCGGTCGCACCGTGGGCGGCTTCCGGGAGTACACCCCGGAGAACGTCCGGCGGATCTTCCACGTGGAAGGGCTGCGCTCGCTGGGGCTGTCGCTGCGGGAGATCGGTCGTACCCTCGACGACCCCGGCTTCACCCCGGCGGCGCTGGTCGGCGACCTCATCCGGCGGACCGAGGAGCGGCTGCACCGGGAGCGTGAGCTGCTCGACCGGCTCCGCACGGTCGATGCCGCCGGGCCCGCCGACTGGCCGGAGGTGGCGCGTCTGATCGAACTGCTGCACGGTCTCGGATCGGGCAGTGCCGCGCGCCGCCAGCAGGCGGTCCTCGTCGAGCACGAGTCGGCCCCCACCGAGTTGCTGGCCGAGGCGGTGCTCGGCGAGTCCGATCCGCACGTCGCCGGGGCGCTGCGGTGGGCTCTCGCGCGGGCGGCCGGTGCCGGTGTGGCCCGGGTGGCGTCCGGCCTGACCTCGGGTGACGCCGAGGTGCGGCGGCGCGCGGTCCGGGCGC
>NZ_SISL01000298.1:0-7508 GCF_004307965.1 Verrucosispora sp. SN26_14.1
GGTCGCCGGGCCGCGTCGGCGGCGGGCTCGGCGGCGGCAGTCCCGCACCGGCGGGTACCGACCGTGGGGTCAGAAGGGCAGTGGACGCTCCGCCTCGTCACCGCCGAAGGTGCCGATCTCGCGGAGCGCGTGCATCTTGTCCCGGCCGCGTTCGATGGAGGCCAGCGCCCGGGTGAGGAACTGCTCGAAGTTGGCCAGGGCGGTGTCGACGTAGTCGTCGACCTCCTCGCGGAGGCGCTGCGCCTCGGCCCGCGCCTCGGCGATGATCCGGGCACCCTCGTGCTCGGCGGAGACCGTGATCTCGTTCACCGAGACCAGGCGGGCGTGTTCCGCCTCACCCTCGCTGATGATCCGGTCCGCCTCCCGCTTGCCCGCCTCCATGATCTTGTCCCGCTCCTCCAGCAGGGCGGCGGCGCGGCGCAGGTCGGCGGGGAGTTCGGCGCGCAGTTCGTCCAGGGCCGCGATCATCTCGCCCCGATCGACCATGCAGTTGTTGCGCGACATGGGCACGGAGCGCGCCTGCTCCACCATGGCGATCATTTCGTCGATACGGTCGAGCGGGTCCACCGGTACCTCACTCCTGTCGTTCGTCGGGCCGACCTACATCATGCGGGCTGCGGCCACGTTCCCGCTTCATCCAATGATGTCGTCCCGACACCCCCGCGACACCCCACCCCCTCCCCCGGCGCGTCGCGCCCGGCCCCTTCGCGGCCCCGTGGCACGGACGCCGACGGCGGCCGGGGCACGGCGCGTACGCGTCAGGCAGGTGGGGTCAGGCGGGCCTTCAACGCCTCGCGGACCAGGTCAGGCACGTGCGGGCTGACGTCGCCGCCCCACTTGGCCACGTCCTTGACCAGGCTGGAGGAGAGGAAGGAGTAGAGCGGGTTGGTCGGCATGAACAACGTCTCGACCCCGGCGAGGCCGATGTTCATCTGGGCCATCTGCAACTCGTAGTCGAAGTCGCTGACCGCCCGGATGCCCTTGATCAACACCGTCGCCCGCTGGGCCCGACAGAAGTCCACCAGCAGCCCACGGAAGGACTCCACGCGGACGTTGTCGTAGGAGGCGGTCACCTCGCGGAGCATCTCGATCCGCTCCTCGACGGTGAACACGCCCGTTTTCGACTGGTTGATGAGCACACCGACGATCACCTCGTCGAACAGCCGGCTGGCCCGACCGACGATGTCGAGGTGACCGTTGGTGACCGGGTCGAACGAGCCGGGACACACCGCACGTCTCATGATCGGCGACCGTACCAAAGGGTGGTCTCGCCGTACCGACGACTGCGCAGGCCAGTGACGCCTTCCACCCACTCGACCGGGTTGCCGCGACTGGACCGCTCGATCACGAGCAGGGCGTCCGGCGCGAGCCAGCCGCCGTCGACCAGTCCGGCGAGCATCGTGGTGACGCTCTCGTGTGGCAGCGCGTACGGCGGGTCGGCGAAGACCACGTCGTACGGGTCACCCTCCGGCCCGCCGGCCAGCACCGTGGCGACCTTGCCGGTGACCAGCCGCGCCGCAGGCCCCGCCCGCAGCACCGCGATGTTCTCCCGGATCACCCGCGCGGCACGCGCGTCGGACTCGACCAGCAACACGTGCGCGGCCCCCCGGGACAGCGCCTCCAGGCCCACCGCGCCGGAGCCGGCGTACAGGTCGGCGAAGCGCGCCCCGTCCAGGTCGACCTCCGCCTGCACCGCGCTGAACAACGCCTCGCGGACCCGGTCCGAGGTCGGTCGGGTGCCGGCACCCGGCGGCGCGGCGATCCGCCGGCCGCCGAGGCTCCCGGCCACGATCCGGGTCACCCTTCGCTCCTGCTCATGCCCCTGACGCTACGCGAGGACACGATGACCCTCGCGACGAGTACGCGGCCTCGGAGGCGCGCCGACCGTCCGATCCGGACGCGAAAAGCCCTCGATCGATCACTGGCTGTATATCAATGATCTCACATTCATAACATCATCCTTAGCCCTCGCTGAGGACTGTCCCGTTCCACACGATCTCGCTAGGGTCTGCCCCGGTGCCGGCCACCTATCATCGCCGGCCATCGACACGGGTGGCACCTTCCTCCGGCGCGGCAGCCTCCGCCGGCGCCGTCCGTCCATCCGTGACGACCAAACGCTTCTTCACCCCGGGAGTACGCGTGATCCGACCCAAGCTGTCGCTCCGGCGACCGCTGGCTGTCCTGGCAGCCGCCCTCATCGGCATGACCGGAGCAGCGGCAGTGGCCACCCCGGCCAGTGCACACCACACCACCATCACCGCCACCGCCGTCTGCGACCAGCTCAGCGGCGAGCGGGTGATCACGTGGAAGGTGGTCAACAGCGAGCGCAGGTCCGCCGCCACCATCAAGAAGGTGACGACCACCCCGTCGACGAAGGTCCAGGTGCTCGTGCCGGGCGCCGAGGCCGTCGACCTCCAGGGCGTCGCGATCCCGAAGGGCGGCTTCGTCGAGGCCGTGCAGCGGGTGCCGGGCGAGACCGCGACCGCCGAGCTCGTCGTCGAGGGCCGCTGGGACAACCGGCGCGAGCAGACCAACAAGGGCAGCATCAACCTGGCCGCCGACGCTGCGTGCGCCCCCGCGCCGAAGTGCGTCGACGCCAGCGACGCCAAGTACAGCCACACGTTCGACGGCCCGAAGGGCACCGCGACCGTGAAGCTGGAGGGCGACCTGCCGCTCTGCGGTGACGCGAAGCAGTACTTCACGCTGGTGTCGTACTTCGCGCCGCGCCCGAAGTTCGCCACCCCGCAGTACGTCTACGGCGCGCCGGCCAGTGACTTCCTCGGCGGCACCCAGACCGAGATCGCGCTGAACGTCGGCGTCCCGGACTGCCACACCCAGGTCGACCTGATCTGGGGCGGCGTGGACGAGGTCATCGACCCGCTGGTCGAGAACGGCAAGCGCTACGGTGACAAGAAGCTCGGCGAGAAGGGTGCCCCCGGCAACCGCTCGTCCGGCCCGCAGGGCTGGTACAACGGCGGCAGCAAGAACTGCACCACCCCCGCCTCCACCTTCGCCTCCGCCTGCGACGGCACGGTGACCGTGTCGCTGAGCAACGACGGCACGCTCTCCCGGTACGCCGTCGAGTTCGAGGTGCGCGGCGAGAACGGCTGGTCCAAGAAGGTCACCGTCGAGCCGGGCAAGGCCGACAACGAGACCGTGGTGCCCGCCGAGAACGCCGGCGCGATCGAGGTCCTGGTCGACGGCAAGGTGATCGAGGGCGGCACGTACACGTGGCAGCGTCCCGAGGACTGCCCGCTGCCGACCGTCACCACCGACGCCGACTGCGAGACCTTCGCGCTGACCGCCTCGAACCCGGAGGGTGGCGTGCCGGTCAAGGTGGAGTTCACCTACGGCGACAAGACCGAGACGCGGACCGTCGCGCCGGGCACGTCGGAGAAGGTCAGCTTCAAGGCCGGTGACGAGGAGACCGCACTGGTCGTCCTGCCCGAGCTCGACCTGGAGCTCGAGGTCGTCTACGCCCCCGAGGACTGCGGCGGTGGCGGCGGCGGCGAGGAGCCCCCGGGCCTGCCGGTGACCGGTGCGGCGGCCGGCGGCATCGCCGCAGGCGCGATCGCCCTGCTGGCGGTCGGCGCGGTGCTGTTCGTGATGGCCCGGCGGCGTCGGATCCACTTCACCGCCTGAGCCGAGTCTGAGGGGTCCCTCCCGCGACTGAGGCGGGACCCCGACGAGATGTGAGTCCCGAGGGCGCGTCGACCACCCGGTCGGCGCGCCCTCGGCGTAGGCACGCCCTCGGCGTAGGCACGTCCGTCCGCTCGCGGCCCCCGTCGCGGCCCGGTGATCGTGCTCGATCCAGGATCGAGTGTCTTCCACGTCGCGCCGAGGCCACTCGATCCTGGATCGAGCGTGATCAAGGCAGGTCCTCGGCGCACGCGGTCAGCGCAGGTGGTCAACGCACGCGATCAACGCACGCGATCAGCCCTTTTCGAGGTACTCGGCGCGGTCGGCGTCGACCAGGGCGGCGACCGAGGCGGCCAGGGCCGGATGCCGCGCCAGGTCGGGGTCCTCCTCGACCATCTCGATCGCCTCCGCCCGCGCGTCCCGGATCAGATCCGCGTCGCGCAGCAGCGACAGCAGCCGCAGGTGCGAACGGCGGCCGGACTGCGTGGCGCCCAGCACGTCGCCCTCCCGTCGCTGCTCCAGGTCGAGCTCGGCGAGCTTGAATCCGTCGGTGGTGGAGGCGACCGCGTCCAACCGCTCCCGGGCGCTGCTGCCCTCGGTGGCCTCGGTGACCAGCAGGCAGAGCCCGGGAGCGCTGCCCCGGCCCACCCGGCCCCGGAGCTGGTGCAGCTGGGAGACGCCGAACCGGTCGGCGTCCAGCACCACCATCATCGTCGCGTTGGGCACGTTCACCCCGACCTCGACGACGGTCGTGGCCACCAGGACGTCCAGGTTCCCGGCGGCGAAGGAGCGCATCACGGCGTCCTTCTCGTCGGCGGGCAGCCGACCGTGCAGGACCCCGATGCGTACCCCGTGCAGGGGTCCCTCGGCAAGCAGCGGGGCGACCTCGGTCACCGCCAGCGGCGGACGCCGGCCGTTGTCGTCCAGTTCCGGCGGCTCCTCGTCGCCGCCGGACTTCGCATCCGCCTCCCCGATCCGGGGACACACCACGTACGCCTGGTGGCCGGCGGCGACCTCCTCGCGCAGTCGACGCCAGGCCCGGTCGAGAAAGGCGGGCTTGTCGGCGGCCGGCACGACGTGCGACGCGATCGGCGAACGGCCCTGCGGGAGCTGGGACAGCGTGGAGATCTCCAGGTCGCCGTAGACCGTCATGGCCACCGTCCGGGGGATCGGCGTGGCGGTCATCACCAGTACGTGCGGCGGCTGGTCGGCCTTGGCCCGCAACGCGTCCCGCTGCTCGACACCGAACCGGTGCTGCTCGTCGACCACCACCAGGCCCAGGTCGGCGAAGTCGACGCCCTCGTAGAGCAGGGCGTGGGTGCCGAGCACGATGCCCGCCGCCCCGCTGGACACCTCGGCCAGTGCCCGCCGCCGGGCCGCCGCGCCGAGCGAGCCGGTGACCAGCTCCACCCGGGTGGCGTCCTCGGCGGCACCGAGTTGTCCCGCCTGCGCGAGCGGGCCGAGCAGGTCGAGCATGCCCCGGTGATGCTGGGCGGCGAGCACCTCGGTCGGGGCCAGCAGCGCGGCCTGCCCGCCCGCGTCCACCACCTGGAGCATGGCCCGCAACGCCACCACCGTCTTGCCGGAGCCGACCTCGCCCTGCAACAGGCGATGCATCGGGTGGTCGGTGGCCAGGTCGGCCGCGATCTCCGCGCCGACGTCGCGCTGGCCGCCGGTGAGTTCGTACGGCAGTCGGGCGTCGAACGCGTCGAGCAGCCCGCCCTGCCGTGCCGGACGGGCCCGGGCCGGTGAGGCGGCGGCCCGCTGCTTGCGGCGGACCAGGGTCAGCTGCACGGCGAACGCCTCGTCCCACTTCAACCGGTGCCGGGCGCGGTACAGGTCCTCGCGGCTGGACGGGCGGTGGATCTCACGCAGGGCGGTGCCGAGACCGATCAGGTTGCGGGTGGCCCGCACGGTGGCGGGCAGCGGGTCCTCCGGCGGCTCGACCGTGTCCAGCACGACCCGTACGCAGCGGGTGATCACCCAGGTCGGTACGGCGGCAGCCGCCGGGTAGACCGGGATCAGCGCACCGGCGAACTCCTCCACCTGCTCGTTGGCCGCCGCCTCCCCGTCGGTCTGGTCGCCGAGCAGCACGTACTCGGGTCCGTTGAGCTGCCGTTTGCCACGGAACTCGGTGACCTTGCCGGCGAACATGCCCCACCGGCCGGGGCGCAGCTCCCGCTCCCGCCAGGCCTGGTTGCCGAAGAAGGTGAGGGTGAGCGTGCCGCCGGAACCGTCGCCGACGGTCACCTCCAGCAGGTTGCCCCGGCGCTGGCGCATCGGGCGCACCGCGGTGCGCTGCACCTGGGCCAGCACGGTGACCTGCTCCCCCACGTCGAGCGTACGGATGTCGGTGTGCTCGCCGCGCTCGTCGTACCGGCGCGGGAAGTGGTAGAGCAGGTCACCGGCGGTGTGCAGGTCGAGGTGACCGGCGAGCGCCTTGGCGGTCTTGTCACCGACGAGCTTCGTGAGCGGCGTGTCCACGGTGGTCGCGTCCGAGGTCATTCGACACCTACCAGCAGGGGATAGTGCGGTTGTCCGCCCGGATACGTGTGCACCTCCACGAAGGGCCACCGGCCGACGATGTGCGTACGCACCGCCTCGGCCAGCCCGTCCGGCGCGTCCGCGCCGACGAGGAGGGTGACCAGTTCGCCGCCGCCGCCGAGCATCCGGTCGACCAGGGCGACGCTGGTCTCCACCAGATCGGTGCCGATCAGGTGCACCTCCCCCTCCACCAGGGCGAGTACGTCACCGGCGCGGCAGGGGCCGGCGACGGTGAGGGCGTCCCGCCCGGCCCGGCACACCTCCGCGTGCCGGCAGGCCCCGGCGGCCTCGGCCATCGCGATCACGTCGTCCTCGAAGCGCCGCCCCGGGTCACGGACGGCGAGCGCGGCGAGCGCCTGCACCGGCGACCGGGTGGGCACCACGCTGACCTTCACACCCGACCGGTACGCCTCCACGGCGACCTGGTTCGCCACCGCCTGCGCGTTCGGGTCGTTGGGCAGCACCACGACCCGTACCGCCCCGGTCGCCCGGACCGCGTCGAGCAGTTCACCGGTGGACGGGTTGCCGGGCACCACCACCGCCCCCTCACCGGCGAGCAGCGCGGCGATACCGGGCCCGGTGGCCACCACCACGGCACCCCGGCCGTCGGACGCCGGTCCCGGCCCGGTCTCCCGATTTGAGTCGGCTGCCGGGCCCCGGTCGGCGGCCGGGGCCGCCCCGGGGGCGCGCTGGTCGGCGAAGCGGGTCACCGAGATCTGGTACGGGCGGCCGGCCACCACGCCCGCCTCGATCGCCGCCCCGATGTCGTCGACGTGCACGTGCACCTGCCAGGTGCCGCCGGTCGGGCTGCCGTCACCGACCACCACCAGGGAGTCGCCGAGCGCGTCCAACTCGTCGCGCATCCGGCGGACCGCCTCGGCCTCGGCGTCGAGGAGGAACTGCACCTCGTAGGAGTACCCGGTGGACGTGGTCTCCCGCGCGGCGGCCGGCGGCCGCACCTGCCGGGGAGTCGGCGTGCAGGTCACCGGACGCGCCCCGGTGACCACCTCGACCAGTGCGTCCAGCAGCAGGCAGAACCCCCGCCCACCGGCGTCGACCACACCGGCCCGGGCCAGCGCCGGCAGTTGCTCGGGCGTACGGGCCAGGGCCGTGGCCGCGCCGGACGCGGCGGCTCGCGTCACGGTGGGCAGTTCGCCGTCGGCGGCCCGTTCGGCGGCGTCCGCGGCGGCGGACGCCACCGTCAGCAGGGTGCCCTCCTCCGGCCGGGCCACCGCCGCGTACGCCGCGTCGCTCGCCGCACGCAGGGCGACGGCCAGCTCCCCTGTCTCGTATACACATATCCGAGCCCACGAGACTAGCGCTCA
>NZ_SISL01000299.1:0-7497 GCF_004307965.1 Verrucosispora sp. SN26_14.1
CGCCGGCACCGTCGGGCCGGTGCGGCCCGCCGGGCGGCGGAAGCAGGTCGGTGGCGGGCGCGTCACCCGCGAGTGCCGGACCGGACACGGTGCCGGCCTCGGCGGAGGTACGGGTCGGCCGGGCGGACGCGGACAGCACGATGCGGGGCAGGAGCGGGGACGGAGTGCCGCGTCGCGGCAGATCAGCGGGCCGGTCATGGCGACCGCCGCCCGATCGGACGGAGGCTGTCGGGGTGGCATCGGAGTCGGACGGGGAGAGCCAGCCGCCGATACGGAGACGTGGCTGGTTGGTGCCCTTCTCGGACATGGTGGTCTCCTGCCGCTTCCCGCGCACGCGCCCGCCCGGACAAGTCATCTGGTTGCGGCCCATACGCTCTCATCACCACACGGGTCGGCGCCAGTCCTCGTCGAGGACCAGGTGCCGTGCCGACGCCCCGGCCGACCTAGTGGGTGTCGAGGGTACCGGCGACGGAATCGCGGACCAGTGGCTCACCCAGCACCCTGGAGAGCGGCGCAAGACGACGCGCGTCGGCCTCCACGTCGGCGGGTGCGATGTCTCCCGACGGCGGTTCGACGCCGGGCTCCACCGTGCCGCCGGCCACGTGTCCCTGCGCGTACCGCCGGACGGCGTCCAGGATCCCGGCGGCCTCCCCGGCGGCGGCGGCCCGCGCCTCGTCCCAACCGGCCTCCTCGGCGCGCCGCCGGGCCTGCGCCACCACCATCGGATCCGGGGGGCCCACCGCCTGGAGGCCGTCGCCGATCTCCACGCACCGCCGGTACAACCGTTGTCCGATCCCCCACACCCACCGGGGGTTGCGCTCCGGCCGGCGGGGCGGGTGCAGCGCGATGCTCGGCACGGCCTGGTACAGCAGGTGCCACAGCGGATGCAGGTCGCGGTGGAGCGCGCTCTTGCGGGGGAACGCCCGCAGACCGTCGACGGTCCGCCACACCGTGGAGAGCACGAAGCTCGAACAGATCAGGACGACCGAGAGCGTGACCAGTGACTGCGACGCGACCGGCTCGGACCAGGCGGGTGTGGTGTCGGCCAGTCTCCAGGCGAGGAACAGCGCCTTGTGCGCCACGAAGGCGGCGCCGAAGAACGCACCGGCACTCAGCAGCCGCATCACGACCTTCAGCCGGGTGCCGGCGAAGCGCGCGTAGCCCAGCGACATGCGCAGGATGTCCACCACGGAGACGCCCAGGTACGCCAGGAACGCGAGCATGTAGACGATGACCTGCGGCTTGTCGCCGTAGCTCTCGGCGAAGTGCATCGGCTCGGACTCGGCGAAGTCGGCCGCCCAGAACATCGTGATCATGACGGTGGCCACCACCGCCAGGAACAGCCATCGCCGTCGCATCGACCGACGCGCCCGCTGCGGATCCCCCAGGTGCAGGAAGAGGAACTGGATGGCGGTGGCGGTGATCAGCGCCGCGCCGTGCTCGACGGGCTTGGCCAGGTTCGGCACCCCGGACACTCCGTCGATGAAGCTGTGCACCGGGGCCCACCCTGCGGTGACGGCGACGCCGCAGCCCAGGCAGATCCCCAGACTGGCCAGGATCCTCGGGTTCGACGGGTCACGCCGTAGCGCGCCCAGCTTCACGACGAACGCCGCGACGGCGACCACCAGCGCCACGACGTGGCCCGCCGCCACCAGCATGCGTACCTCCCGGCTCAGTCGGTCAGCGTGGCGGCGATGCGGTACATCACCGCCGCCGTCTCGTCCGCGAGGTCGTCGAAGCCGCCCACCTGGCCGGCGGTGGCCATCTGTGCGCCGAGGTAGGTGGCCAGCAGCTCGGCGTCGTGTTCCTGGCGGTCGTGGAACGTCGACGACGAGCGGGCCAGCAGTGCCTGCACGTCCGCCGCGTCGGGCGGCTCCGGCGTGGTGGGCGGCAGCACCACCTTCCCGGTGTGTCGCAGGGCGATGTGCATCAACTCGTGCAGGATCGTCTGGGTCTGCAGGACCGGGGACGAGTCGCGGCTGTAGAGCACGTAATCCGTCTCCGTGGTCGCCACCCACAGCCCACACGGACCGGCCTGCTCGCCCATCGTCATGGCGAGGACCTGGATGTCCCGGCGACGGGCGGCGGCCAGTGCGGAGATCGTCGCGGGAAGCGTCAGCGGTGCCGGCAGGTCGACCACGAGTTGGCGGATCAGCTTCTGGATCTGCCGTCTCTGCCGCCACATCGTCGCCGCGCCTCCCCCGTGCGAGCCTCCACCGAGACGATCCCGTGCCTGCCGTCCGCCCTCGTCCTGGTCCGACGTCCGGTCCATCGAGCCTCGCGCCGCGCCACAATAGTGGCGGCACAAGGGGGCAGCATAACCAACCGGCGTCGATCGCGGGATCCCCACGCGGCGCGAGCCCCTGCCGCGATGTCCCGGCCCGACGGGGCAGAATGCGGGACGTGCACGACACCAGGGAGGTCGAGGCCGGTCGACCGGCGCTACGGTCCGCGCGCGTGGTGACCGAGGTGTTCGCACCGGCACTGTTGGCCGCGGCCATGCCCGTCGTCATCGGAGTGACGAGTGTGTCGCCCCTCGTCGACGGCCTCGGCTGGGCGCTGGTCGGCGCGCTGTTCTGCTCGGCGATCCCCAACGCGTTGATCTGGTGGGACGTCCGCCGTGGGCGGCTGACCGACCACCACATCCGGGTCCGCGAACAGCGCCGGACCCCTCTTTTGTACGGCCTGCTCTCCGTACTCGTGGGACTGTCTCTGATGATCGGTCTCGGCGCGCCCCGACCGGTCACCGCGATCATCGTGGTGATGTTCCTGCTCGGGGTGGCGGTGACCGCGGTGAACCTCGTCTGGAAGCTCAGCATCCACGCCGCGGTGGCCGCCGGGTCGGCGGGGGTGCTCGTGGTCGCGTTCGGTCCCGTGCTCCTCGCCACCGCCCCGTTGGTGGCGCTGGTCGGCTGGTCGCGCGTACGGCTGCGGGATCACACCGTCGCCCAGGTGATCGCCGGCACCGCAGTGGGGGTGCTCGTCGCGGCGCCGACGTTTCTCGCCCTGCGGTGATCGGGGCGCGCTACGGGTCGAAGCGGTCCCGGCGCGCCTTGCTCCGTGCCTCCAGCGCGGCGACCTGCTCGACGATCGCCCGCAGACTGGCCCGGGGCGCGCCGGGCGGCATCCGGCGGGCGAGCACGGTGATCGTCTCCAGATCCGGGTCGCTGACGGACTCGGCGTCGGTCACCCGGTCGAAGAAGAAGTTCGGCTCCACCCGGAAGAAGTTGGCCAGTTGCTGGATGGCCGAACGCGACGGATTGTCACGCTCTCCCCGGAGCAGGTAGTTGACGTAGCTGGTGGACAGACCGGTCGCCCTGGCCACCTCGTCCGGCGAGAACGCCTTGTCGGTGCCGGGCTTGAGTCGCGTCTCGAACAGGTGCCGCAATCGGGCCGCGAACGAGGTCGGCCCGTCGGCGCTACCAACGTCGGCCATGACCACCTTCCGATCCACCTGCGACATCCGTCGCGACCCGTCCGGGGTCGACCACGATAGTTGCTGAACGTCGCGGCGCTGTGCTCTACTGAGCTGCACCCGACAACTATTGTGGCAGTGACACCGTAGCGGACACTGCCCGATACCCAAAGACATCCACGGCCACCGGCAGATGTCGAATCGGTATCAGTGTCGGGTGACGAGCGTCAGTGGTGGGCACGGCACGGGGAAACGCAGGCTGTCACGGCGTGCGTTGCCGCATCTCGGGCGGCCGGTAGCGGGCGCAGGGCTCGTCTGCCCTCCGCGTCCGGAACGCCCGCCCCCCCCCCTGGCGCCTGGCCCGGGGCGGTGCACGCCCCGGGCCACCTGGATCACACATCACCCGACCGGCGGCGCCATGATGCGCTTCCCCGAGTCCGGTCAGGCGCTCGCGGATACCGGGCGCAGGTGCCGGGCGAAGAACCGGGCCGCGTCCTCCCCGGCGAACTGCGGGACACCGGTGTGTCCGCCCATGTTGGCGTGCAGCGTCTTCTCGGTCGAGCCGAAAGCGTCGAACAGGTCCAGGGCCGCCTGCCGGTCGTTCCCCTCGTCATCCCACTGCAACAGCACGTGAAGCGGAATGGTGACCTGGCGTGCCTGCTCGAACATGATGCGAGGCACGAGACTCCCGGCGAAGAAACCGGCGGCCACGATACGGGGCTCGACCACCGCGAGCCGGATACCAACGGAGATCAATCCCCCTGAGTACCCGACCGGGCCGCCGATCTCGGGCAGCGACAGAAGCGCGTCCATGGCGGCCTGCGTCTCCGGGACCGCCTTGTCGACGAGCGGTAGGACGAGGGCGTCGACGATCTCGTCGCTGACCGGCTCACCGGCCTCCAACGCCCGGCGCAGATCGACACGGGCCTGCTCGGCGGCGGCCCAACGGGGCCGGTCACCGCTGCCGGGAAGCTCGATGGCGGCTGCCGCGAAGCCCTCTGCCACGGCGTGCCGGGCTCGCGCCACCAGACGGGGGTACATCGTGCGCAGTCCGAGCGGGGGGTGGCCGAGCAGAATCAGCGGGACCGGCGCGGATGCGGACGCGGGCGTCCACAGAATGCCGGGAATCTCGCCGAGGACGAATTCGCGTTCGCGGACGCCGTCGTCGAGCCGATGCGCGGTAGTGAATCGCATGGTCGTGCCTTTCGGGAGTGCTCGTGAACGGCGCTCCCGGACGACCTATCGCCCGACCGTGGCCCCAGAGGGGAGCGCCCATTTCCACAACGTCACGGGTGCCACCTCCTCGGTCTCTCGCACGGACTCGGAAGAAGTCTACGCTGGGCGAGTGATCCGGGCCGTGATCGTGGACGTCGACGACACCCTGTGTCTCACCCAGGCCGCCGCGCTCGCGTTGGAGAACGAGGTGCTGGCGGAGATGGGCCGACCTCCGATCCCCCCGCACGTCCACCTGTCGACGTGGGGCGCACCACTGCTGGACGCCATGCCCATCCGATCGCCCGGCCTCGACCTGGCCCGGTTCACCGCGTTGCACCAGCGGGCGCTGGAGCGGCACGTCGCCGACGGTCGTCTGGACGTGGTCCCGCCGGAGAACCTGCGGGCACTGGACGAGTTCGTGCTCTCCGGCCGGAAGGTGTTCCTGTTGACGTCGCGGACCGAGGCCGAGATCCGGCACATGCTGGCACCGGACCACGTCCTGGCCACCCGGATCAGCGGCGTCTACCACGCCGGGAACATGCGCTTCCGCAAGCCGGACCCCCGCGCCTTCGACGAACTCCTGGCGTCCACGGGACTGCCGCCGGCCCAGTGCGTCTACGTGGGGGACTCTCCCGGAGACGCGCTGGCTGCCGGCGGCGCTGGCCTGCACTTCATCGGCTGTCTGCAGAGCCGGATCCGGACGCCCGCGGACTTCGACCCCCGGTACGTCGACGCTTTCGTCGACGCCTTCCCCGCCATCGTCGACGCGGTCCGGCAGCTCGATCCGGTCACCCCGGTCTCCAGCGGGTGACCTGCGGCGGAGCAGGGGTCGCCGGACGGCGATCCCGACCCCGGTCGGCCACTGCGGCACCGGCGGGCGTGGCATCGGTCGCCGGCGGCGGGTACGGTCGAGGCAAGGCGTCCTACGCGCCACGTCGAGGTCGGCACCTGAAGCGCTGTCCTCCCCGGCGCCGGATCGATGGTGGCAACCTCATCCGGCCGCGCCAGTGCCCTTCGCCAGGGCAGGGACCGAGCATTCGCATGAATGTCGTCACTGACCAGGAACTCCTGCAATTCCACCACTATGACGCCAGCCCGAGCACCCGGCACGTGACCCTGTCCGGTGAGGCCGATCTGGCCACCGCCACGCGCATCCAGCACCACCTCGGACTACTCCTGACCCCCGAGTGGATCACCCATCTGGTGCTCGACCTGACTCCGCTGAGATACCTCGACTGCGCCGCTCTCTCCGCGCTGCTCGTGATCGGGGAGACCGCCGCCGCACGCGGGCAGCGGATCACCGTCACCGCCACCAGCGGCACGGCGAGGGTGATCGCGCTCAGCGGCGCGGAGCACGTCCTGCGGGCGTCCGGCCACCTCGCCGGACAGACCGCGTCGATCACGCGCGAGGTGACCGGCCCCCACCGCCCGCCGGCCGCCGTCGTTCCGGGACGTCTCGTGGACGCGGGACAGCCGGATCGACCGGCATCCTGCTGACAGGTCAACCCGGCAGACAGCGTCCACGCCGGTGGCGGTCGGCCTAACCGGCGGCCCCGATGCCGCCGACGGTCAGTCCGGCCGCCAGCAGCACCGCCAGCGCGCTACCGGCGGCGATCCACTGGCGGCGACGGCGGACGCGATGCTCCACCAGGTTGAGTCGGTCCTGCGGGGGCCGCAGGACCGGCACCGCCTGGGTCAGCAGAATCCGGATGTGGTCGTCGTCGTACGTCACGCCCTACCTCCAGACCGCGAAGAGTTCGAGATGCGGATCCGCCTGCACCGTCTGTGACGCCGTGTGCTCCTGCGCCTCGACAGTGCTGGCCGGACAACCGAGGATCTCCGCCGTCCGCACGACCGTCGTCGCCACCATGCGACGTACGTGGTGAACAACGCCTTCCGCAGGTACGCCTCCGGCTGCCCACCGTCGGCGATCGCGGGCCGCGAGGTTAACGCCGGGTTCCCCGTCGTCGCACCTGCCGGGTGCGGGTGAGAGAGCGCACACTTCCCGTAGAGCATCCTAGGAGGATGGCCTGGTGGTCGGCGGATGGTGGGACGACCTCGGCGCGGCGGGATGTCGTACCCGTGGGCCATGATCTTGTCAGCACGGCGGCGCCGGGACCGGTCGGCGCACGCATCACCACGGCGGACGCCGAGTCCGCAGCGGGCGGGAGGATTGCGGTGACGGACCTGGACGGGACCGCCTGGCGGCGGCGGAGCGTGGTGGCGGTGGTGCCGCCGGCCCGCCCCCGCAGGCTGGCTAAGGTGCCCTTCGTCGAACTGGCCGACGGCCGATTGCAGGGAGTCGTCTCCAGCGGCTCGGACATCGAGCGGGTCTACGTCTCGTCGGTGACCGCCGGCACCCACGCCTACCACTGCAGCACCAACAACAACCGGCCATGCGGCGGGCTGCGGGGTGCGCCCTGCAAGCATCTCCAGGCCCTCGCCGAGGAGGCCGTCCTGCAGTACGGTGTCGCGCGCGTCGCCCGGTACCTGCGAGTCGACGCCGGTGACGAGGTGCGCGGCGGGGCCGACCTGCTGGCCCGGATGGACACCCGGCACGAGCCCACCCCGGCCGCCGTGGTGTTCAGCCGGTTCCTGCGCCACCTGGCCTACCTCGAACTGCCGGACAGCAGCACCGCACTGCCCGAGCTGCACTGGTTCCCGGCAACCGGGGCGGTTCGCTGATGCTCGGCACCCAGTTGGCACACCTGCAGCAGGACCTTCCGGCGGGCCTGGCCGACGCCGACACGGTGGTGGCCGGCTTCGACGCGGCACTGGTCAGCGGATTCGCACGGGTCGGGGACGAGGCCACGGCAGCGTTGACGGCACTGGCCGACGCGGTGGCGGGCACCCCGTTGGGCGCCTGC
>NZ_SISL01000003.1:0-62118 GCF_004307965.1 Verrucosispora sp. SN26_14.1
ACCCCGGCTGGTGGACGGCCGCCCGCCGCCAGCCCCGACCTGCCCGCGACCCCGGGCGCGGGTCGGGACGTACCCGTCAACGGCCCTGCCCGGGACGTGTCACCGATCGCCCCCGAACCGGTCCGGCACGGCACTCCGCCGCCGGGCCAGGGCCTGACGGTCGATCCGCCCGTGGCACGGCCCGGTGGCGTCGGCGCGGTGACGGACGTTCCCCCGCCGACTGGCAGACCTGCCGGTACCACTCCCGATGCCACGGTGTCGGTGCCACCGCCCGGCCGCCCGGTCCAGCCGGGTGTCGAGGGGAACCCGGTGAACACGCCCGGGGGCGGCACCATCGGCGGGGCCCCGCGTCCAGGGCGTCCCGTCGAGGGAATCCCGGCCAACCAGGTGGTCGACGTCCCCACGCCCACTCCGAGACCGGCCACCCCCGAGCCGTCCACACCGGTGCCACCTGCCGGGCAGCCCGGCCCACGGGGCAACCTCGCCGCCACCGACCTGCCGGCCGACGTCAGGACCCCGGTCACCACGCGACCACCGCTGGACCGGGCACCCGTCTCCGGCGAGCCGCCGGCCGTCCGGCCGGACACCCCGGTCACGTCACCCCGACCCACCTCGACCGCGACGACCCGGCCGGACACACCCGAACAGGTTCCGGCCGACGTCGCGCCCGGCTCCCGTCCGGGCGGCACCACCGGCGACCAGCCGCCGGTCGTCGGGCAGGGCAAGCCGTCCTCGGACACCGCCCCGGTGGGCGCCTCCTCGAAGGGCGCGCCGGAACCGGGCAAGACCAACCCGGCACAGGCCAACCTCGACGCGCGGATCCGCGACCTCATCGCCGAGGGCGGCGGCGGCAAGGGGCAACCCGGGGTGTCGCAGTCCAGCCGGCCGGGCACGCTGACCGAGATGCGCGCGCTGCGCGAACGGATCCTCGCCGACAGCCCCGGCGGGCAGCCCACCGGCGGCAACGCCCTCGTCGTGCAGCGCCTGGACGACCACATCGCCGACCTGACACCGCGACGGCCCGTCGGCGGCGACGCGCAGGGCGGCGCGGGGCGGCAGTTCAGTGGTCAGCCGGGGGTCGAGACTCCGCTCAAGCAGGTCCCGGTGCCGACGAAGCCCATGTCCGGTGGTCCGCGACACACCGGGCCCGACGGCATCGACGCTCGCGCGGCCTATCCGGACCAGACGTCCGTACCCGTGGTGGGGCCGAAGGGGCCCGGCGGTCCGCGACCCGACCCGGAGGTGAAAGGTCCGGTCCCGCCACCTGCCGAGGCGCCACCCCCCAAGACCTCGGGCCGCGACCAGTACACCGGCGAGTGGGACTGGCACATCCGTCGGGACAAGTTCGGCACCGAGTTCCTGTTGTTGCAACGTGGACCGGAGCAACCGCCGGGTGTGCGTCTCGGTGGATCCAGCGGCGAGCCGCACGGCCCGGGAGGGATCGGCCGACCGCCCCGGACCGATCCGGTGGATCCACCCGACCCCGGCGCCGGGCGTCGCCTGGGCGACGGCAAGGCGGTCCGGGACGACCAGTTCGGTGTCTCGTCCAGGCCGGCCGGGAACAACCAGGTCAGCGAGTATCCCGCACAGGTCCGGGAGATCAACGGTGAGAAGTGGGTCCGTCTGCCGGACGAGGCGGTGCAGGGCCGGCCCGGTGCCGGCAACCAGCAGTCGTCGGACCGCTGGATGCGGATGCCCGACCGGGACGACCGCGTCCTGCCGGACTCCGGCGGGCGCGCCCCGGAGGGCAGTTACTACTCCTGGCAGGAGCACACCCCCGGCAAGTCCGCCGTCTCCGGACTGGACCGGGGCCGGGGGCAGATGGTCGACATCAAGAGCCGCCCCGGCTGGCAGCTCAATCCACCGGAGCCCGCACCACTCGGTGTCACCTCCCGGCCGACTCCGGGGGCGGACATGCCCGGCCCCGGAAACCGGCTCGGCGGCGGGACGACCGACCGTCTGATCAACTCGCTGAAGGACTTCGGGGGCATGTTCCGCCGGGGCGGTGACGCGCCGGCCCCACAACCGCCCTCCGTCGTCATCAAGTCGGCGGGACCGGGCGGCAACACCGGCGGCGGGGTCGCACCGGGGGGCAGGGGTACCACCCCGGACGCGCCGGCCTCCGGCGGAAGCTGGAAGGGGTACGGCGAGGGCCAGCAGCTCGGCGGTCGACCGGCCCGGCCGGACGTCGACGGCAGCCCGGTCCGGCCGGGACAACGGGGCCCGGACGGCGGCGGGACGGGACCGGGCCGAACCGGAGACGTCACCGCGCCGCCCCGGTCGACCGACACGCCGACGCCGAGGACCGACACCGGCAGCCCGCAACCGGGTCGCTCGGCCGGGGCGGAGGGCGGCGGCTCGTCGCGTACCGGTGGGTCGCAGGGCACGATGGGGATGCGGGATCCGCGCTCCGGCAGCCGTACCGAGACGGTGACCCCGGACCGGTACATCGAGCCGACGGTGGACAACCCGGCCTGGGCCACCCGTGGCGCCCGGGATGTCGGTGACACGCCCCGGGGCGTCGGGGGCGAGACCCGGGCACCAGCCGGCCAGGGTGGTCAACGTTCGCCCTCCGGTACCGAGGGCGCGCCGCCGAGCGGTGCCAAGCGTGTCCCGGACCGCATCACGACCACCGACACCCGGACGCCGGCCGGGTCGCAGCCGGGCGAGGTCTTCGGGGCGCGGTCCGGCCCGACCGCCGCGCCGGGCCCGAGGCCGGCCGGACAGCCCGTTGCGGCCCGCGACAGTCTGCACGGGCAGATGGCGGACCTCCTGGAGGGTGCGGCCAAGCGCGCAGAGGTCAAGCCCGGTGGCGGACCCAAGCCGGGTGATGACGTCAACCTGGGCACGGGGACGCGGGCGGGCGAGAGTTCCCGTACGCCGGGCGACGTCACCACGCCGCCGGGGCAGTCGCGACCGGGTGAGGCGTTCGGGCAGCGTCCGGAGTCGGGGACCCGACGGTTGGAGTCGTCGCCGGAGTCGGAGCAGGTCACGCCCGGTAAGTTGCAGAAAAACCGGCCCGTCGGTGACACGGGACGGCCGGGCGAGACCTTCGGGCAGCGTCCCGAGTCGGGCACCCGGCGGTTGGAGTCGTCGCCGGAGTCGGGATCGGCCGGGCTCGGGAAGTTGCGCAAGGACCGGCCGACGGGCGATGCGGGGCGGCCGGGCGAGGCGTTCGGGCAGCGTCCGGAGTCGGCGAACCGGCGGTTGGAGTCTCCGTCCGCTCCGGTCAAGCCCGGCACGTTGCGCAAGGACCCGCCGCCCGGTGACCCGGCACCGCGACCTGGTGAGCCGTTCGGGCAGCGCCCGGAGTCGGGCACGAAGCGTCTGGAGTCCGCTCCGGGGCCCGGAACGGGACGGACGGACGCGTCGGCAGGGTCGTCGACGCCGCGTACCGGAACGCACGAGCCGTTAACGCCGATCCGTGATGGGCAGTCTGCGCCGACGACCGGACGACCGGCCGGGCCGACACCATCCCAGGTCGCGCCGACCGAGGGCACGCCTGCCGCGACGGTGAAGCCGGAGTCGAGTCCCAGGCCCGAGCCGGGCACCAGACCTGAGTCGACGACCAGCCAGGAACCCGCAACGGCCAGTGGCAAGGCGCCCGCGCCCGGATCGGCAGCTGACCGGCGGGCGCAGGCGTGGGCGAACGCGTCGCCTGCGGAGATCGAGGTGCTGCGGGGCGGGGGCGCGGGCGCCGGGCTGCGCCCCGACCAGCGGGTGAACGTGGTGCTCAATGATCGGATCTCGGCCGAGTACGCAAAAGCGGCGCAGGACGCGTTGCGGGCCGAGCTGGCGGATCTGCGGGGCCGGGTGCGGACTCCGGGTGAGCCGATCTCGGAGTGGGTGTGGCGGGAACAGCGGATCGCGGAGATCGAGTCGAGGCTGGGCGGACGCGCTCCGGAGCCGGTGGACGTGCCGGTGCCGAAGGCGCCTGCGGGTGAGTCGCCTGCTGACCGGCGGACGCGGGCGTGGGCGAACGCGTCCCCTGCGGAGTTGACGGTGTTGCAGGGCGGGGGCGCCGGTGCCGGGCTGCGCCCCGACCAGCGGATCAACCAGGTGCTCAACGAGCGGAACTGGGCGCGGCAGGCGGCTGAGGTCGAGGCGGGTCTGCGGGCGGAGTTGGCGGACCTGCGGGCACGGGAGCAGTGGGGGCAGAACCCGTCCGAGGCGGAGCAGCGGATCCTCGATGGTGCGGGGCTGGGCGCAGGCGTGCGGCCGGATCAGCGGGTGCTGGTGGTGGAGGCGCTGCGGTCGTTCGCGCAGGGCGCCGAGACCTGGCTGGAGGGGCCGAGGGCGGCTGCGGCGGGGGCGGCGCGGACCGCCGAGTTGCGGCGGCAGGTGGAGTTGGCGCGGCAGGGCCTCAACCCGTACGGGGACGGTGGGGTCCAGGTCGTGCTGCACCGGCGTGGCAGACCGGAACTGCGGGCGCTGGAGGTCGACACGCCCGGTGCCCCCGCCACCACGCGGGTGAAGCCGGACGGGCTGGAGTGGTTGTGGCGGGATCAGCGGATCGCCGAGCTCACGTCGGCGTTGGGTGTGCGTTCCGAGGTGTCGTTGCCGAGGCCGCCTGCGGGTGAGTCCGCTGCGCAGCGCAGTACGCGGGCCTGGAAGGAGGCGTCGCCCGCCGAGTTGGAGATCCTGCGGGGTGGTGGTGCGGGGTTCGGGTTGCGGCCGGATCAGCGCGTCAACCTGGTGCTCAACGAGCGGAACTGGGCGCGGCGGGCGGCTGAGGTCGAGGCGGGTCTGCGGGCGGAGTTGGCGGATCTGCGCGGTCGGGTGCGGACGCCGGGCGAGCCGATCTCGGAGTGGGTGTGGCGGTCCCAGCGGATCGCGGAGATCAGGTCGGCGCTCGGCGAGCAACCGGTCGAGGTGTCGGTGCCCAGGTCGCCTGCGGGTGAGTCGGCTGCGGAGCGGACCGCCCGGGCGTGGGAGAACGCGACTCCCGCCGAGACCGAGATCTTGCAGGGTGGTGGTGCGGGGTTCGGGTTGCGTCCCGACCAGCGGGTGAACCTGGTGCTCAACGAGCGGGCCTGGACGCGGCCGTCCGAGCAACGGTTGCGGGCGGAGTTGGCGGACCTGCGGCGGCAGGTGCGCACGCCGGGCGAGCCGATCTCGGAGTGGGTCTGGCGCTCCCAGCGGATGTACGACATCCAGGTCGCGCTGGGTGAGCGTGCGCCGGAGCCGGCACCGGTATCCGGTGCCGGCCCCCGTCGAGTGGAGAACCCGACGCCCGCCGAGCAGGAGGTGTTGGCCGGTCGGGGTGCTGGCTTCGGGTTGCGGCCGGACCAGCGGGTGAACCTGGTGCTCAACGAGCGGGCCTGGGCGCGGCAGTCCGAGCAGCGGTTGCGGGCGGAGTTGGCGGACCTGCGGCGGCAGGTGCGCACGCCCGGTGAGCCGATCTCGGAGTGGGTGTGGCGGTCGCAGCGGATCGCCGAGATCCAGTCGACGCTGGCCGGGCGTACGCCGGAGCCGATCGTCGTACCGGTGCCGAGGCCGCCGGCGGGAACGTCGACCGCCGACCGGAGTGCGCGGGCGTGGGAGAACGCGACGCCTGCGGAGCGGGAGGTCCTGCAGGGCGGGGGTGCCGGCTTCGGGCTGCGTCCCGACCAGCGGGTCGACCTGGTGCTCAACGAGCGGGCCTGGGCACGGCAGAGCAAGGCGACCGGGGTCGAGACGCCGACGACGCTGCCGCCGGAGCTGGCCCACCTACAGGCGCGTACGCGGCGGATCACCGATCCGTCCGAAGGGGAACAGCGGATCCTCGACGGTGCGGGTCTGGGCGCGGGGTTGTCGCCGGGACATCGGGTGCTCACGGTCGAGGCGCTGCGGTCGTTCGCGCGGGGCGCCGAGACATGGATGGAGGGCCCGACGGCTGCTGCGGCCGGTGCGGCCCGCATCGCCGAGCTACGGCGGCAGGTCGAGCTGGCGAGGCAGGGCCTCAGCCCGTACGGCGACGACGGGTTCCGGGTCGTCCTGGACCAGCAGGGCCGCCCGAGCCTGCGGTCGCGCGAGACCTCTGGTACTCCCACCGGGCAGGTGGAGTGGACCGTGCCGGGGCAGGTCCGTGAGCCGGCGCCCCAGCGCCCGGAGACCGTGGTGGTCGGCGAGCACGACGCGTTGCCGCCGGTGACCGAGGAAGCGGTTCCGCCGGTGCGACCGGCCGAGAGTCCGTCGGTGATCCGCGAGCGCCCAGGCAGCGGGGAGTCGGCACCCCCGGTGCAGACGATGGAGCGTCCGCCGCTTCCGACGGTGGAGCGCCCGTCGGTGCCGGAGCGGCGGATCCTGGCGGGTCAGCGTCTCGGCGAGGGACTGTCACCGGCGCGGCGGGTGCAGACCGTCGAGGCGCTGCGATCGTTCGTGCAGCAGACGCGGACCCGCATCGACGACCTCACGGCGGCAGGCGGTCCAGCAGACCTGCGGCAGGCCACCCGGCTACGGCAGCAGGTGGAGGCGGCCGAGCAGGGCCTCAGCCCGTACGGGGATCGGGGCGTGCGGGTGGTGTCCGGCCGGGACGGCCGACCGGAACTGCTGCCCCCGCGTGAGGTACGCGGCCTGCCGCTGACCGGGGCGGAACGGAGGGTGCTTGCCGGACAGGGCGCGGGCGAGGGACTCTCGTACGACCAGCGGATCGACCTGGTGGTCGCCGAGCGCAACGCGGCCTGGCAGACCGAGCAGTTGCGGGTCGAGTTGGCGGAGCTGCGGGACCGGCAGCCGCTGCCGGACGAGCCGACGTCGGATCAGGCATGGCGGGCGCAGCACATCGCCGACCTGGAAGCCATGGTGGGCGCCTCGGCCGGTGACCGGACGGCCCCGCCGGTGCGGACGGTCGCCCCGGTACGACAGCCACCGCAGGCCGGGGTGTTGACCGAGGCCGAACAGGAGGTGCTGGCCGGGCGGGGCGAGGGCCGGGGGCTGCCGTTCGACCAGCGCATCGACCTGGTCGTCGGCGAGCGCAACTGGGCCTGGCAGACCGCGCAGGTGCAGGCGGAGTTGGCGGAGCTGCGCGCCTGGGACGCCCTGCCGGGCGGCTCGGTCTCGCAACGGATGTGGCGCGCGGACCGGATCGCCCATCTCGAAGCCGTGGTGACCGGCGAGGTCACGCACTCCCGCGACGAGCAGCCCGCGCCACCGGTGCCGGTGTCGGACGGACCCCCGTCGGTGCCGCCGGTGGTCGCCCCGTCCGCAGGAGAGCAGCGGATCCTCGACGGCGAAGGGCTCGGTGCGGGTCTGTCGCCGCTGCGGCGGCGGGACGTGGTGGAGGCACTGCGGTCGTTCGCGCAGCGCGGTCGGGCGGAGCTGGACGACCTGGTCGCCGCAGGCGCGGACGAGGCCCGGGCCGGACGGCTCCGGCAGCAGGTGGAGGCAGCCGAGCAGGGGCGCAGCCCGTACGGCGACCGTGGGGTCCGGATCGTGCTGGACCGGGACCGGCAACCGGTGCTGCTGCCCCCGCGTGAGCTGCCCGGCCCGCTGACCGAGGCCGAGTGGACGGTGCTGCGCGGCCGGGGCGAGGGCCGTGGGCTGACGTACGAGCAGCGCGTCACGCTCGTCATCCAGGAGCGGGCGGCGGCGCGGCAGGCCGAGGAGGTCCGGCAGGCCGAGGAGGTCCGGCAGCGGCGCGAGCTCGACCAGGCGTTGCGGACGTGGCAGGCCGAGCAGGAGCGGAAAGCCCGCGAGGAACAGACCGCAGTGCGCGCGGCTGCCGTCCCCGAGGGATACCAGATCCGGCACGAGCAGGCCGACACCTACCGGCTCTATCGGGGCGCGGCCCCGACGTCGGCGGAGGACGCGGGCGCACCGCTGGTGGCGGGTCGGGAGGCGTTGCGGGTCGACCGGTCGGTGACCGACATGAGGGTGGTGGGCCGGTACCTCCGTGCCCTGGACCCGGCGGTCACCCGTCGGCAGCAGGTGGAGATGCCGCGCACCGGGCGGCGGGTGACGCCGGAGAAACTGCGGTCGCTCGTGGACCGGCACCTGCCGGCGGGGGCGGTCATGGCCGTACCGGTCGGTCAGGTGACCGCCGGAACGCCGGTGCCGTTCCCCCGGCTGCCCGGCGGCGCGTCGGCGGACGACGGCTGGTATCTGGTCGACGCGGACACCACCCTGAGCGACAGGGTCCGGACCCGGCCGATGGCCGCCGGGCACACCCTGGTGGAGTACCCGAACCTGATCTGGATTCGGCCGCCCGGCGCCCCGGAGTCGGTGATCACCGGGTTCCTGGCCCGCCCCGACAACGCGAAGACGCTGGTGCTGGTCGGTGCGCCCGGGGGCAACCCACCCGGCGAGGTGTGGGACGAGCTGAGCACGTATCTGCGCGGCCTGCCGGAGCAGCGGTTGAGCCGGCTGGAGATGAAGGATCTGGTCGCCGAGCGACCCGACCGCCACCTGCCGGAGGACCGCCGGTTGGTCGAGTACCACGAGGCGGCGCGCCGGATCGGGCACAATTTCACCGGTAGGCCCACCTTGGAGGCCAAGGAGGAGCTCTGGGCGTACCTGTCGGACACGCTTAACCCGGCCGGGCCGGGACACGTGCCGGTGCCGGAATTCGATCCGACACTCAACGCCCCCGGCCGTCCTGGCACTGACAAAGGCCATGATCTGCACGGTGGCTTCGAACATCGTCGTTGGCGTCTGCTGCTCTCCGACAAGCTGGACACGTGGCAGGCCGTGGTCACCACGATGCGCCACGAGTGGGAGCACGTCGAGCAGTACTTCCTGATGGCCCGCTACCTGGCGGCCACCCACCGCACGGTGGCGGACCTGCGGCGGCACCTCGCCGTCGAGGACGACCGGGTGCTCCAGGCCGCGCTGGACGACCCGGCCGTGCCGGGCACCGACGACCACGAGTACGGCGAGCAGTTGTACCGGGGGAGGCTCGGTGCCGATCGGGGGGCGACCGAGGCGGTGGAGGCGCGTCGGCGCGAGCTGTACCGGGTGTACAAGGACACCGTGCAGCGCAAGCGGGCCAACGACGCAGACCCGGCCCGGACCCTGCGCGGTGGGGCCGAACTGGCGCTCCAGACGATCCGTGCCAACGCCGCGTACGCCGCCTCACTCGTCGAGTACGCCGCGCTGCCTCTGGAGGGCCCGGCGATCGAGCGGGAACGGCAACTGGACCGGCTGTTCGCCTGGGACACCATGCCGGACGCGGTGCCGGTCGGCGTCGCCACCGGACCTCGGCCCGGCCGTACGGCAGATCGTGCCGGCGCGGCTGGGGTCGGACCGGCACCGGACGAGTCCGCCGAGGTCACCGCCAGCCCACCCGTGCCGGCCGAAGCCGCCGTGGCGCTCGCGCCGACGGATCCGCTGCTGGACCACCGGCTTCTCGTGACCGCCGACCGCGAGCTGCACGAGGCGGTACGCGAGCTGGTCCGTGCCGACTACGGGCGGCTCTCCGGCAGGTCGGGAGAAGCCGCGCAGCAGGACGGCTGGCGGAACCTGGCGAACCTCGTCCTGCGGCACGCCGGGTTGCCCGAGCTGGGACCTGACGGCCTCCACATCGGTCAACCGGCCGAGGGACACCTGGGCGGATTCGACCGGCGGTCGTGGACGATCGGGCTCGCCGACGGCTCCGTCGAACACCTGCTCCGTACGCTGATGCACGAGCTGGTCCATGTCGAGCAGGTCACGCTCGTCGGCCGGCTGCCGGCGGGCCGCCCCGACGGCGTCGCGCTGGATTCGCTCGTCCACGACGCCCGGGTCCGTGACGAACTCTCCTCGACAGCGGTGGATGTCGGTAGCCCTGGGCACAGCATCGCCGGGCGGATGCGGCCGGAACTGGAACCGCAGGGCGAAGCTCGGGCGGCAGAGATCATCGCCGCGGTGGGTGCCGCGCAGTCCCGCATCGACGTGACGCCGACACTCCTGCACGAAGTCGACCGCCTCGGCGGGTTCAACGCCGGAGTCCGTGGCCGATTGGCGCGGGGCCACGACGGCGTGCTCCGACACTTCGCCGAGGCGATGACCCGATACCTGAACCTGCCGCTGGAGGCTCAGGCACACCTCGTGCAATTCGACTTCGACTCCGACGGTGTGGCGCGGGACTGGCGACGGGAACCGCAGGCACAGGTGCTTCCACTCCCGGGGTACGTCGTCGAGGCGATCGTGGCGGGCAGCGTCGTCCGTCCGCAGGGCGTCGTGGTGACACCGCCACCTCGGCTCGCCCATCCCGACCGTCCACAGGTGCTGATCCACCTGACCGACCTCGGCGACGCCGAGCAGGTGCTGCCCGAGCTGGCGTCGTCGCTGCCCGCCCACGCGTTGGTGGAACTGCACGGCGCGCCGGGAGGCCGGCTGTTCACCGTCGAGGAGTTGGCGGTGCTCTCCTCGGCGCTCGACGACGGCCAGCGGCTGATCGTCGCCCCGGACCTGGTGGCACCCGCCGGTGAGTTCGCCCGTCACCTGCTGCCGTTCTCCCGGACGCACGCGCCGACCCTGGCCCCGTTCGCCGCCTACTACCTGCTCCACCCGAGTTCGCGGCCACCGTTCCTGCCGATGCCCTTCCCGTACCTCATGCGGAATGTGGGCGTCGGGACCTTCGAGCTGTATCCGGGTTGGCATGTGGTCGCGGTGGGCGACCGGGCCTGGATCGGCCCGGCCGACGGGCAGCCCGACCTGACCGGCGTGCCACACGCGCGCGTGGTGATCGGCAGCCCCGGCCAGGAGACGCCGTGGGCGGTGGTCAGCGCAGGACTCTGGCTGGCCCGGATCCTGGCCGGTCAGGTCGGGGCCACCGTCGACGAGGGCTTCGTCCACGTGTTCCGACCGGCGATCGCACCCGCCGACACTCCGGCGGCCGTCACCGACGACGTGCTCCACGCGGTCGAGGACCGCGACCGTGAGCTGGTACGCCTCGCCTTCGGCGCGGAGTACGTCCCGGCATCCGGGAGAGCCGTCGGGGTCCCGCACCTCGACAGGAACCCGTTCAGGCTGGTGGAGTCCGCCGACTACGAGCTGTACTACGTGGTGGACGCCCTGCTCCACCTGGCCGGCGTCGGACCGGTCGCTCCGCTCGTGGCACCGTCGCGCGCGGTCGACGCGCTGACCGGGTTGGCGGACCGGCTGGGCCTGAGCGATCCGGCCGAACCCGATTCCGGCGCGCTCGCCGCCCGGCGTGCCCTGCTGGCAGCGGGACGACTGGCGGCCGTCGCGTACGGTCCGGGTGGCCTGACCATGCCGAGACTGCGTGCGGCGTGGCACGTGCACACGACGGCGGGAGATCCGACGCATCCTGCCGTCACCCGGGCGAGGACGCTGGTCGAGCGGGTCGTTCCCGCACGCCACGTCCAGGACCTGGACCGGGAGCTTCCGCTGCTCGTGATGCGGGTGCTGGAGCCGGTGGCGATGTCGGACGGTTCCCGGTCGGCGCTCGGCCCGTCCTACGATCGGTCGGGCGAGTGGCTGATCCGGATACTCCAAGGTACGAGGGCGACCGATGACGGGGCGGCGACCCTCTGGTGGCCCGGTGCGGACCTGAGCCACGTACCCCTCAAGGTCTGGGCGGCACTGCCCATGCTTGCCGAGATCGACGACGTCCTGGTGGTGGGTTACCAGGCAGGCCCGGACGGGCTGCCGCTGCTCGACGGCCGACCCGCCGCCGACCACCAGGTCCTCGGTGGTGCCGCCCTGCTGGCCCAGCTCGGTGACACGTTGCGTACCGAGCTGAACGGCGGTGACCCGAGCCGGCAGCGGGTCTTCCTGACGCCGCTCGTCGACGATCCGGCGGTCGAGGAGTCGCTCGACGGGCTGCGGACCGACCTCGCCGCGCTGGACAAGCGGCTGGGCTGGGGAGTGCGGCTGGCGGCGTCGGTGTCGACCGGGATGGACGAGACGGATTCGGCCGGCGGCGATCCGGACGACATGGAGATCACCGCGAGCCCGCCCGATCCGGCGGAGGAGCCGGTGCGGGTCGGGTCGTGGCCGCCCGTCCTCCTGTCGTCCCAGGCGTTCCCGCTGCTGCACGAGCAGGTGGCCATCGTGTCGCCCGAGTCGTCACCGTCCGGTTCGCGCGTGACCTCGCGGGCGGTGTCTCGGGCCGTGTCGCCGTCCGGCTCGCGGGCCGTGTCGCCGTCCGGCTCGCGGACCGTCCCCGCGTCCGTGAGCGCGACGGAGGCACCGGATGAGCCGGTCGCGCGGGCGATGGTGGCCCTGGTCGACGCGTATGCGCCGGGGCGTGCGGAGCACGACTGGGAGGTGACCGCGCCACAACCCGGCGGACCGGTGCCACGTGGCCCGCTGGCCGACCTCTTCACCGTCGAGGCGCTGTCCGGTTGGCCGGCTGGTGTGCTGCGCGCCGGGGTCGTCCTGCGTCCGGTCGGCAGCACCGGGGACCGGCGGTTCCGGTTGGTGGTCCGGGCCGAGACGGCGGGTTCCTACCGGCACCTGGAATCGGATGGGGACGTTCACCGGTACGGAGTGCCACTGCTGGTGACGGTGCGGCTGGAACACACCGGCCCGGTGCCGGTCGGGCCGCTGCTCGAGTCCGCGTCCGAGTTGCCGCAGTCGCGGGCGGTGCTGCTCGATCAACGGGTCGCGGTGACGGACGAGGTGCTGCGGCAGCCGGGAGTGCGGATCCGGCGCGGCGGCGTGGAGCAGGTGGCGGCGCTGCCCGGCGGTCCGGACGAGACACTGGAAGCGCTCAGGCTCGCAGCGCTGCGGGTGCCCGAAGGAGCCGCGCTGCCCGGGCAGGTCGTGGTGGCCGGGATCGCGGCATCGGTGCGGGTGTTGCAGGACGCGGTGGTGGCCGAGCTGACCTCGGGCCGGTGGGCGGAGAGCTGGTCGGCGCGGACCCGCGCCGGTGTGCGGTCCCGTTCGGTGCTCGCCGATCCGGTCACGTTGGACGGGCTGTCCCACGCCCTGTCCGAGCCGGGGTTGGTCGACGCGCTGCGCGGGCAGCCGGTGGCGGTGGGCCCGCTGTCGGTCGGGCTGGCGGCGTTCGACGGGGTCCGGCTGGGTCAGGTGACCCGAGCGGGTGCTCCGGAGGTACGCGTCCGGGCGGGCCTGCTGGTGCAGGTGGCGCTGCGGGAGACGGTTCGACCTCCGGCGGGTCCGGCCGGGTCGCCACCGCCTTTGGCGTTCCGCCTGGACGGGGCGGTGGAGCTGTCGATGCCGCCGGAGTTGGCGGATCAGATCCTCGATGTGCGTACGCCGCCGTACGAGGCCGAGGCGCCCCCGGCGTATCAGCGGGCCGCGGCGTCGGCGTGGGGTGTGAGCGACGAACAACAGCGGCTGCTGACCGACGTGTTGGGCGGGCCGGGAGCCTGGGACCGGCTCCTGGAGAGTCAGCCGTTCGGGTTCGACGGCCCGGCGTTCTGGCGTCTGGCGGGGCTGCTGGAGGTGATCGACGAGAGCGGTCGGGTCCGGGATCGGTCGCGGTTGGCCGGGCTGGCGCGATGGGTGCAGGTCATCGAACGGGTGCCGGACCCGTCCGAGGTCGAGGCGTTGGCCGTGGGGGCGGTGCTGACGCAGACGCGTGCGGAGTTGTCGGCGGCGGAGAACGCCCTCCAACGGGCCGGAGAGGTGCTCCGCTCGTCGGCGTACCAGCATCGGTCCCTGGAGACCGAACTGCGCGGCCTCGACCGTCGGATCGCACGGTTGTCCGCGACGGTGACCGACGGCGCGGCGGCGTCCGAGCTCGCCACCCTCCGCCGGGAGCGCGACAGGGTCACGAACGCGTTGCCGGCTGCCGTCGCGCATGAAGCCCATGCGTTGGACGAGTTGAGCTTGCGACGCGACGTCGACGCCCGGCTACGGGACGGTCTTGAACGTCTTGTCGCCGATCCGTCGGGGTCGGCACGGCTGGCGACCGTCCGGCGGGCCTGGTTCGCGATCGCCATCGAGCTCGGTGTCGAGCCGGGTGCCCTCGAAGTGATGAGCGGTGAGGTCGCTGCGGTGGCGGTCGGGCGCGGTGACGCCTCGCCGACGGAGTTCCTGGCCGACCTGCGGCAGCGGCTACGGCCGCTCGGGGTGTTCACCGACAACGACCTGGCGCTGCTGGCCGGCCTCGGTCGGCGGATGGCGCTGGGTCCGTCCGACGTACCCGCCCTCGCGTGGCTCAACGACCGGGGTGTGCCGCTCGAGTTGGTGGACGGCCTTCCGGACGAGTTGGCGAACACGACGGTCACCTGGGCCTCGAAACAGCACCTCCGGGGCGACGACCCGGCATCGGTGGCCCGGGAACTCGGTCTGGCGGGCGCACCGGCGCTGAACGGGCTCGTCGACGTGCTCCGGGACGCCGCCGTGGCGGCCCGGCCGGTGGGTCGCGCCACGCAGCCGTCCGGGGACGACGATCGTGGCCAGTGGTCGGAGTCGATGCAGGACTGGTGGTCCGCCCTGCTGATGATCCGTGACCTGGTGGACGTCGTGGTACGGCGTTCGCCGGTGCCGATCATGAACGCTGAGCAGGGTGCGGCGGTCGCAGCCGGGGTGCTCCGGCTTGCCCAGGAACTGGGCTTCCGGACGCCTCGGCACCTCCTGCGGTATGCCGTGTTGAGTGCGCGGCTAGGCTTCCCGGTCACGACGCTCTCCGCGTACCTGCCGTCGCGGCACATGCGCCTGCAGGTGTACCGGTTGCTCGGCAACCTGCCGATGGCCGAGATCGAGGAGTTCCTGACCGATCTGGTACGGCATCGGCCGGTGGACCTCCAGCAGGGCGGGAACGTCTCGGTACCGCGCCCGGTGGGAGAGCGGGAGGCAGCCGCGTGGGCCTCCCGGTTCGGTGTGTCGGCCGACGCCATCCGGACGGCGGCAGCGAGTCCCCTGGTGGACCTGCCTCGCCTGGTCGGGTTGGCCGACCAGATGGGGTTGGCGGGCGAGCAGGCGCAGTGGCTGTGGACGGTGACGTCGCAGATCGGCCGGTTGGCGGCCGACCTGCCGAGGCTCGCGTACCGGGCGGGTACGCTGCCGCAGGTCCTGCTCGAATGGAGTTGGCGGATGGACGCCGACCCACGGGACCTGATGCCGTTCCGGTCGGCGCTACGCCTGGTGGCGGCCCCGGACGCGTCGGTGACGTACGCCGACCGGCTCACCGTTCAGGAACTGGTGGCGCACCTACAGAGCACCGTCGCTCACGGGATCGAGGCGTGGTGGTGGGTCCTGTGGGTCGGCGCGCACACGCCGTCCAGCGAGGGGCCTGACGGGCTCACTCCCGGCGAACTGCTGGACCGGATCCGGGCGTACCCGACGGGGATCTTCGAGAGCCCGGGGACAGAGAACGCGTCCGACCTCACCCAGATGGTCGCGGACCTTCCCGAGGACTACACCGCCGGTATCGAGCCGCTCTCGTCCCTGCCGACCGAGCGGAACGCGGACCACTGGTTCGGCGACTGGTTCGAGGAGCGTTTCGCCGTACCCGAAGGCTCCATCACCCGCGACATGGCGAGCCGGCCGTGGCTGAACCATCTCGCGGTGCTCGACGACGCACGCAGGCTCGGGACGGAACCGAGCGAGGCCCTCGATCATGCACGGCGGACCGGTGGCGGTGATCTGACCGTGATGCGGTCGGACGAGCTACCGGACGCTTTCTCCACCCCTGCCCTGACGGACCTGACCCGCCGGTGGGACCTGCGCCTCTACCAACTCGAACCGGTGATGCACCTGCTGGACCACGGCACAGCGGCCATTCCTGCCGACGAGTTGCCGGGACGTCTGCTGGCCCAGGTCTGGGGATCGGTGGAGCGAGTCCCGGCCAGCCAGTCCGCAGCCGTCCTGCCGATTCGGGCCCTGGCGGACATGGCCCTGTCCGCCGACACCTGGCCTCCGATGACCGCCGGTGACGATCCTCGGCTGCTCCGGTGGATGACCGGTGTGACGGGCCTGGACTGGACGACGGACACCGACCCTTCGCGGGCGACCACTCTGCGGCACCTGATCGAGGCCGGATATCTGACCGCACTGGGCAACCTGGCTCGCAGGGTGGGCCTGCCGCAGCACGAACGGGCGGCGCTCGCGAGCCGGCTGCGGATCAGCCAGGAGTGGGTGACGGCGCTCAGCCTCCGGATCGGCTCGGTGCCGACGCGCATCGTCGAGCAGGCCGCCCTGCTGGGCGTGGCGGACCCCGCGCGCCTGTTCGCGCTCGCCTCCCTGCTCGGCGTCGACCCCCGCATCCTCGGCCCCGACGACGATCTCGGACGACTCAACGGCACACCCGGATCGGACCGCCTCGGTGCGGCGGGCGAGGTCGCCGCCTCGATCCGGGCCCGGCCCGACTGGCCGACCCGACGGATGCACGGCACCCTGACCGACGATCTGTTCCGGGTCGTGCAGTCGTCCGAGGTCGCACCGGCCCAGGTGGTGACGCTGCTGCGCAGGCTGCCGCAGCTCCTGAACGACGACGGTTCGTGGCTCGGTCTGCCTCGGCTGCTGAGGATCGCGGTGCGGCTGGGCGGGCGGCCTGAGCCGGTGGCGCTGTACGCCAACACGAACCGGCCGCCGTTCGTTCCCGGCCGCCCACAACCCACCGACGAGCAGGTGATCGCCGCCTACCAGGAGTGGACGGAGCGCCTGCGCGACAGGTACGGGCTCGACCCGATCGACGTGTGGCGGGTGTGGAACGGCGACGGTTCCGCGATTCTCGCGCGGGGCGACGTCGCCGAGATCCGCCTCGCGGCGATCCAGCACGCGGGCAACGACCTGGCGGGAATGACGAGCCGCCTGGCCGCGAACACCGGTCAGGACGTGTTGGATGCCATCGAGACGGTGACACGCGGATCAATCCGTGGTGCCCGGGTGCCGTTCCTGCCGGACGTCGCGGTGCCCGACGGGGTGCACATCAGGTTCAGGGTGCGCCAACTGGCGGATGGACCGCGCGCGCGGCTGGCGAGGATTCTCGACGGTGTTCCCGGTGCCGCCTTCCAGCAAGGCGGATTGAGTTGGGACCACGTCAGCTTCACGTTCGCCTCAGACGGCGGTGGCTGGGCAGACCTGACGAAGGTGCTGAGAGCCTTCGGACCGAATCCCGGCAATCGGCCGCGCCAGGTGCACGTGGACGTGCGTCACGGGTACGGAACGGACCGCGCCGCCTACCTCCGACTCGCGCACCTCTACTACTCGCACAGCGACGTCCTGACCACCGCCGGAGTGGCACCCTTCGACGACCTCGACGTCTATCGCGCGCAGTTGAGCCTTCCGCAGTTCCCGACGTACGAGCACTTCCTCGCCTACCACGGCGCTGAGCGCGGAGCGTTGTGGATCGGCGCCGCACCGCGATCCGGCGACGTCATCCGGTTCAGGACCGGGATGGACGCGCCAACCGATCCCGGCACCGTCCAGGCGCGCGTGTTGATGATCGCGGAACTCGTCCGGTCGGCCCGACGCCCGATCGAGGACGCCGCCCTCTGGGCCCGGCAGTTCGAGCTTCCCGGGGCCCGCCGTCGTGCTCGCGATGGCGGCGCCGCGCGGGAGTTGGGAGCCGATGGGCGCTGGCTGGCCTCGCTGCACGCCGATCCGGCACTACGGGCCCAGGCTGCCCTGCTGATCCTGGCCGGTAGGGACGAGCCGTACCAGTACGGGTCTTCCCGGCCGGCCGTGCCGGGGCTGGGTCCGGTGTGGTCCGATCCCGTCGTCACGTCCGCGTCCGCCGCGACGTCGGTGGCGTCGAGCCCGGCCTCGGTGGACGACGACGGCGACGTGGAGATGGACGGCAGTCCGCCCGACCCGACCGAGGCGCCGGTGGCGGTCGGATCCTCGCCGCCCGCGCTCGTACCGTCCGCAGCGTTTCCCCTGGCGTACGACCAGGAGAGCCTGACCGCACCGGATCCGGCGGTGCCGAATCCGGCGGCGGAGGCGGCGACCCGCCTGGTCCGCACGTACGTGCGGAGACTCTCGCGGAGCCGCTGGGAGGTGGTCGGTACGCCGGGCCGATCGGCCGAGCGGTTGACCGAGTTGCTCTCCACCGAGCGCCTCAAGGACCTGTCTCCCGCGCAGCTTCGAGCCGGTGTGACCATGCGGCCGAGTCGTTCCGGAGAAGGCGGGGACGAGCGGTTCCGGTTGGTCGTGCAGACCGAGCCGGCCGGTGCCTACCGGCATGTCGAGTCGGCCGACGGTGCGCACCGATACGCGTCCTCGCTGCTGGTGACGGTGCGACTGGAGCACACCGGGCCGGTGCCGGCGGGGAGCACGGGCTCCGAACCGGTCACGGATCTGCCGCAGACCCGCGCGGTGCTGCTCGACCAGCGGGTCACGGTGGCGGACGAGGTGCTGGCGCAGCCGATGCCCCGGACGGCTCCCACCGGCGTCGAGCGGGTGCCGGCGCTGCCCGATGGCCCGCAGGAGACGCTCCGCGCGCTCGGCCTACGGCCGCAGTCGGTGACCGAGCACGACGTGCGGAACGGACAGGTCCGGGTCAGCGCGATCGCCCCGACGGCGGCGCGGACGCTGCACGACGCGGTGGTCGCGGAACTGCGCTCGGGTCGTTGGGCGGTGCACCGGCCGGCGGGTGCCTCGGGTGGCGTGCGGGACCACCCGGTGCTGGCCGACCCGGCCGGGGTGGACGGGATCCATCACGCGCTCTCCGCGCCGGGACTGACCGCGCTGCTGCCCGGTGCGCTCGGCGGACCGGGCGCGGCGGCCGGTCCGCTCCGGGTCGAGCTGGCGATGTTCGGCGGGGTGCGGCTGGGCCGGTCCGGCCGAGGCGAGACCGCGCGCGAGCGGATCCGGGTCGGCCTGCTGGCGCAGGTGACTCCGGCGGGTTCGCCGGACGCGTCACCACTGGCGATCCGCCTGGACGACGCGGTGGAGCTGTCGGTGTCGCCCGACACCGCCGACCGGATCCAGCGTGACGCCCGTCCCCTGCACGAGGAGTCGCCCACCTACGAGCGGAAGTCACCGTCGGTGTCGGGGCTGAACGCCGAGCAGCAGGCCATGCTCACCGACGCGCTCGGCGGCTCCGACGCCTGGGACCACCTGCTGAGGAGTCAACCGAACGGGTTCGACGGCGCCGCGTTCCTGCGGTTGGCCGGGGCGCTGGCGGTGCTCGACGAGAACGGTCAGGTCGCCGACGCTGACCGGCTGAACCGGATGGTGCGCTGGGTGCAGCTCATCGAGCGGGTGCCGGAGCCGTCCCAGATCGAGCCGCTGGCGTTGGCGGCGGTGCTGACCCAGGCGCGCGCCGCGTTGGCGCACGCGGAGGCCGAACTGGTCCAGGCCGAGAAGACGCACTGGTCGGCGGAGTACCAGCACCGATACTGGCAGTCCAAGGCGACCGGCCTCGACCAGAAGGCGGAAGGTCTCCGGGGTCACGCGGAGGAACTGCGACGTCGGGTGCACCCACACCAGGAGTCGCTTCCCGACGCTGCGGCACCGGTCACGCGACTCGCCGACGTGCAGGCGGAACTGGCGACGGTGTCGGCGGACGTCGACAAGGTGCGCGCCGCGTTGGCCGGCGCCGCCGATGAGAGACGTCGTGCGGCGCGGGAAGTAGCCGCACTTCGCATCGAGGTCGCCGGACTCCGCCGGGAACTGGCGTCGCTGCGCGCGAACCCGTCGAGTGCGGTGCAGGTGCCCGTGGTCCGGCAGGCATGGTTCGCGCTCGCCGTCGAACTCGGCGTGGACCCGTACGCGCTCGAGGTGTTCGGTGGCGTGCTGGCCGCGACGATGGTCGGGCGGAGTGAGATCGCGGCCGGGGAACTGTCGGCCGAGCTGCGACGGCGGCTACGTCAGTACGGGGTGTACACCGACAACGACCTGATCATGTTGGCGGATGTCGGCAGGCGGCTGATCCTGGATCCGGCTGACCTACCCGTCCTGCGGTGGCTCAACGACCGGGGCGTGTCGTTGGAGTTGTTGGAGGCGTTGCCGGCCGACCTGTTGGTCACGGCCTTCAACTGGGCGTGGGAGCAGCATCATCGTGGTGATCCGGCTGCGGTGCCGGAACTCGGCCATCGCGAATCCGGTGAGCCGGACGGTTGGCCCGCTCTGCTGAGCGGTCGCCTCGGCTTCCCGATCACGTCGCTGCTGGCGGACTCGTCGTCCCGGCACCTGAAGCTGCTGCTCTACCGGATGCTCAGCGACCGACCGATGGACGACGTCAGCAGGTTCCTCGACTCGCTGACGCCGCCTCCGTCGTACCGCAGCGTGCCCCCGGTCAGCGAGGAACAGGCGGCCCGGTGGGCGGCCCGGTTCGGGGTGACCGCCGACGAGGTGCGGGTCCTGGCCGCGAACGCCTGGGCCGACCTGCCCCGCATGGTCGGTCTGGCCGAGCGGATGGCACTGGACGACGGCGAGGCGCACTGGCTGTTCGACCTGACCCGCACGATCGGCCGGGTGGCCACCGACTTGCCGAGACTGGCGTATCGGATGGGCGTGCGGCCGCAGGTCGTGCTCGAATGGAGTTGGCGGATGGCGGCCGACTCGCGGGACCTGATGCCGTTCCGGTCGGCGGTGCGTCTGCTGCCGACCACTCCGCCGCCGGTACCGGCGGAGAACCGGCTCTCCGTCGCGGAACTGGTGTCGAACCTTCGGGACAGCCTCGACACCGTGACCGACGCGCCGTGGTGGGCGTTGTGGATCGCCACGCACACCCCGTCGACCCTGGGTCCCGACGGACTGACGCCGGGAGAGCTGTACGACCTGCTGGGTGAGGAGACGCAACACGTCTTCGTGTATCCGGGGACGCTGAGCGCGGTGAACCTCCTCGACCGCATCAGGGATCCGTACCGGCCCCTTCGGGACTACGCGGAGATCAGCCCGTTGCCCGCCGAGCGGGCCGCCGACCAGTGGTTCGCCACGTGGTTCGGTGAGCAGTTCGGCGTTGGTGAGATGGTCATCCACCACGACCTGATGAGGCGGCCAGGTCTGGACCACCTCGCGGTACTCGACGAGGCCGCCAGGATGGAGGTGGAGCCGTCCAGGCCCCTCGAGTACGCCCGGTGGTCAGGCGGCGGGGACCTGGCAGCGACGCGTGCGTTCGGGTTGCCCGCCGGCGAGCCCCAGGCCGGGCTGATCGAGTTGGCCACTCAGTGGGGCGTGCACCTGCACCAACTCACACCGATCGTCCCCGTGCTGCCTCGGGAAGCCGATTTCTGGGCGCAGGGTGTCGAGCCGGTCATGACGAGCGTGCTGACCCGGATCTGGGGCGGTGCGGAGTCGATCCCGGCGGACAGCTATGAGGCGACGAACCTGCTGCTGACGTTCCTGACCGACCAGGGGATCAGGGCGGATCGCGATTGGGTGTCCAGCGCCCATTCTCTGCGGGGGCTGTGGCTCACCTGGCAGTGGGGACTGGACTCCACTGCGGAGACGGAGAGCTTGAGACTCTTCGACGAGTTGTCCTCGCAGAGTAATGGCAGTTACCTGGAACTGCTGCGAGAACTCGCGAATCGGATGAACCTGTCTAAGCTGGCGCGGACGGCATTGGCCGACCGGCTGGGGATCAGCACGGGCTGGGTGGACGCCTTCAGCCTCCGGATCGGGACGGTGCCCGACGGGGTCGTCGACCAGGCCCGCCGCCTGGGGGTGACCGATCCGGCCCGGCTGTTCGCCCTCGCCGCCATGCTCGGCGTCGACCCGAGGGTGCTCGGACCCGAAGACGGTCTCGACCGGCTGAACGAGGACTCCGGCGACGCTCGCTTCGATGTCGCGTACGACGTCGCCACGTCGATCCGGGCCCGCTCCGACTGGCCGGGGCGGTCGTCGGGCGACACGATCACCGATCGGCTGTTCCGGTTGGTGAAGCGGTCGTGGACCATCCCGTCGAACCTTCCGACCCTGCTCAACGACGACGGCAGTTGGCTCGGTGTCGACCGGTTGCTGGAGGTCGCAGAGCGGCTGCACACTGCACCGGAGTCGGTGGCTCTGTACGCGAACACCCAGCGGCCACCGGCCGTGTCGGGCGATGGGCAGCCCACGACCGAGCAGGTGGTCACGGACTACCAGGCGTGGGCGGAGTCCGTATACCAGAAGTACGCCCTCGGTCCGAAGCAGCTCTGGCGGGTCTGGAACCGGGAGGGCACGGCGTCTCTCCACCGTTACCACGTCCGCGCGATCCAGGCCGCCGCGCTGGCGTCCGCAGAGCCCACCGAGGCCACCGAACTGTTCGACCGGTTCACCGCCGGTGCCAACCCGCTCCGGGCGGTAGAGGAGCTGGCGCGGGCGCGCGTACCCGGCGCCTGGCTGGTGCCGTTCCAGCCGGAGGCACCCGAGCCGGCCGGGGTGACGATCTGGCTGTCGCTGCGGTTGTCCACCGGCGGACAGTCCCGTGAGCTGCAAGAACAGGTGGCAGAGTATCCCGGCGCCATTCTGCTGGGGAACGATCTGCTCTACGAGTTCGGCGCCGGTCGCGGCGACTGGGCTGGACTGGCCCGCCTGGTGGAGATCGTCCCTCGGCAGGTCGCCGGGGAGTCCGTGATGATCTCCGTGCGGTCCGGGTACGGCATGGACGCGGCCGCCTACCTCCGGCTGGCTCACCTCTATCACACGCAGGCCGACGTGTTGACGATTGCCGGACTGACCCCCTTCACCGACGAGAGCGCCTACGCGGCCAGAGAGTTCGACTCCTTCGAGGAGTTCCTCGGGCACCACCGCGATGGCTCACTCCTCATTCGCGCGAACTGGCGCTCCGGCGACCATGTCGCGTTCGTCCTGGCTCCCGGTCAGGTCTCGCCCGGTGTCCTGCAGGCCCGCGTGCGGATCGCGGTGGAACTCGTCCGGACCGCCCGGCAGCCGTTGTCGCCCCAGTGGTGGAGCCAGCGTTTCACCGGCCCCGGCTTCCAGGACCCGTCGCGGGCGGGCGGCCCACGCCGACTCGGGGACCGGGCACACCGACTGATCGAGCTGCTCCCCGATCCAGCGCTGCGGGTCCGAGCGGCCGGGCTCGTTCTCGGCGGCCCACAGGTCCGCCACCACGCCGAACCACAGGCATCGGGGCTGGGGCGGGTACTCGCCGATCCCACCCTCGCCCACACGTCGTTCGCGGCGCCACCGATGCCGAGCCCGGATCGCGTACGCGAGATCCTCGCCTCCGACCCGTCGACGTCCGGCCTCGACGTCGAAGCTCTGACCGCCCGGCTGAGCAACGCCACCGACGAGCGGGACGAGCGGGTCAGCTGGCAGGAGGCGGTGCTCCGCGCGGCGATCCACGGGAGGGTGGATCTCGCCGGCCTGCTGACCGGGCAGCTCTGGCCGGTTCTGGCCCGCCAGCTGATCACCGGCCGGATGGCGCTACCCGACGAGGTCGTCCGGACGGCGTACCGCTTCGTCGCCCAGACCTCGGACGCGGACTGGACGAGCCTGCTCTCCGAGCGGATGCCGCGGCCACTGTGGAACCTCACGGCGCCGAACCGGGTGGACGAGGAGGCCGCGGACGGGCGGGGCGACTGGCCCGACCTTGGTGTGCCCGGAGCGCGACCGCCCGCGCAGAGTCTGGTGCCATGGTTGCGGGGCCGTGTCTCGGTCGGCGAGGACCCGCTGCCGTACCTCGTCGAGAACGCGTTGGATGGTCTGGCGGGACCCGACACGGGCACCACGTTCGGCCTGCAGCTCGTCATCGAACAGCAGGATTCCGCAGACGCCGCGTCGCACGGTGCGTACGGTGAGATCAGCTACTACATGACCCCGGTGTGGCAGGGCCTCCGGGAAGCCGTACCCGGTGTGGGGCTGATCAGCGAGGTGGTGCACCCAGGGGGGTACCGACTCACGGCACAGGGACTGGTGGACAGCCCTGCGGTGTGGCGGGCCCTCGGTCTGTTGATCGACACGGTGCGGAATCTGACCGCCCGGGCAGAGCTGCCGCTCACCATCGACGTCGAGACCGCCGCCACGCGAAGCGGACTCTTCTCGCCCGAGGCCCTCGACCGGGCCGCCGAGACGTACTCGGAACTCCTGCAGCGGATGTCGTCCGGCCCGGACGGCGCCGCCGTCAGCACGCGGACCGACTCGGAGCGCATGTTCGAGAGCACCGGCGACGGTGTGCGCACCACATCGATGCCGCTGCACCTCGCGTTCGGGCTGGCCGGACTACAGGCCCGGCTGCGGGTCGTGCTCGCACTGGTCCGGGCGGCGGAACGCGGCGGTGCGGGGACCGACGGGGGCGTCCCGTCGCTCGGTGACGGGACCGGGCGGTTCGATCCCGACCTGGTCTGGCTCGACGACTGGCTGCTCGACCTGTCCGGCTGGACGGATCTGCACGCCCTGCTGGACACGCTGGACCTGGACCCGCCGGGAGCCGTGCAGGTCGCGACGCTGTTCCAGCTGACGTCGTGGTATCCGCCCGGCGAGGAACGAGTAGGACTACCGCGTGGGATCCGGTGGATGCCGGATGTGCCGCTGCTCACGCTCGACGAGGAACACCCGGCCGCGTTCCTCGCTGCGGTCGTGGAGAGCAACCCGGAGACCCCTGTCCGGGACATCGTGCGGGAGCGGGCTTCGCACCGACTGCCGCTGCGGTTCCGGCACGGGCTCTACGCTCGGTTCCACGCGTTCGCCGCCGCGCTCTCACCCGACGCGGACCTCGGATCCGCACGCGCCGTGCGGCGCAGGGCAGCCGCGAGAGTGTGGAACGAGCTGGACCGCAGCAACGAGCCGGTGAGCGTGTGGCACGAACGGTTCCAGGCGCAGAACCGGCTATCGGCGTGGACCTCACCCACCTCAGTCCCGGCCGTCCCCGACGCGTACGAGTCGGCCCGCTCGGTCTGGCTGGCCACTCCGGCCCGTCCGGAGGCCGCCACCGCGGAGGACGTCGCGGCGCTCCGGACCGCAGCCGGCTGGTTGGACACCGTGCCGTCCGATTCCGCCGCGCGCCTGCAGCACCACATCGGCACATGGCTGGCACGACAGGACCCGGATCGGTTCTCCGTGTCAATGCCCGAGATGCAGGTGCGGCCGGGCCGGTGGGCGCAGCACGGTCTCCTCGGTGCCGTCATCGACGCCGCCCGGTGGCAGGGTGTCCGCCTGCCGTCCGGTGTCCGCGCACCGGGGCGACTCCGCCGCCACGTGCTGGCGCAGATCGCGCAGCACGACGACCTCGTCCGCGACCTGCTCGGCGCGGGACCGACACAGCTCGCCGAGGAGGTGCCGCCCGGAGCGTTCGTCGATCTGGTGTCGAGCCTCCCGGCGGCGGCCCCGGCGCCCGAACCGACCGCGCATCGACGGAGCATCGTCGAGGAGAACGTCCGGCGCGAGCATCCGGGGATCAGCGATCAGGAGTTCGCGCACCGGGTCCAGGCCGCGCTGGACGGATGGCTACCCGAGAACCGGCGGCAACACCTGCGCGGCCGGTTGCTCCAGACGCAGGAAACGGCAGCTCAGGTGCGCCAGGCCGTGATGGCCAGCGTCGGACCGCGTCCGACGCTGGCCGCCGCGTTGCGGCGTGCCATCGACGGCCGGGCGGGCGATCTGGCGGGTTACCTGGGTTCCTGGGAATCCCGCAGTCCGACGGCGAGCCGGCACCTGGTCGTCCTCCTGGCTCGTGCACTCGACATCGACGTCGTGATCCGCAGCGGTGCGATCGCCGAGAGCACCAATCCGGGCGCGCGTCCGGTCCTGCACCTGGACCGGTCGGCCGGCACGGCGTACCGGCCGTTGTCGCCGGTCGGGACCGAAGCATCGACTCCCTCCGGGACGCCGAACCTGCCGCGGCTCGACGCCGCCGACCCCGAGCTGACCACCGAGGTGCGTGCCCGGGCCCGTGACCAGTACGCGGCGCTCGCCGGTGGCGACCCCGCGCGGTCGCAGGCGTGGACGGCGCTGACGGACCTGCTGACCGACTGGGTCGGCCTTCCTGAACTCGCCGTCGAGGTGGTGCCGGGGTTCGGCTCAGGTGTGAACTACTCACAGTGGGCGGTGCAACTCGGTCCCAGTTCGGTCGACCACGACCTCGGCGCGCTGTTCGCCGAGATTCTGCGCGCCGAGCAGCGGATGCTCGTGGAGCAGGCGTCGTACGCGGGGAGCGCGAACAGCGAGTCGTTCGTCAGCCCCTTCACCGAAGATCGTGTCCGGCGTCTCATGCGACAGACGCTCATTCCCGGCGATCGCCGCTTCGGTCCGGCGGTGCAGATGTGGTCCCCGGAGGACGAAGGGCAGCGAGCTGAGCTGCACGCCGCATTGTCGGCCGCCGATCGCTGGTTGATCGCCGAGAATGCGCTCACCGCCGGGGGCGGTCAGGTCTCGGCACGACTGCGGGGACGCCTGGTGCGTGACCGCAGCCGGGTCGAACGGTTCCACGCCGACGCCCTCGCCATGCTGCACAACCAGCCGATCGAGACGCATGTCCGGGCCCTGCAGGCCCGGCTGAGTGCCGGCGGTTCCGTCCGGGACTGGCGGGTGGGGCCCGACATCCAGGTCGACCCGGACTCGGGCGTCGAGGTGACGTGGTTCGGTGCGGCGGGCGTCCAGCTCCGACCGGCGGGCGGTGCCGTCGCGCCACAGCACCGTCTGGTGCATCCCGAGCGGCCGATCGTGCTGGTGCACGCGACCTCGATAGCCGAGGCCGCACAGATCCTCGGGCGGGTGGCCGCCGGACTACCGGCGAACGCCCTCATCGAGCTGGTCATGCCCCGTCCGGTGGACGTGACCCGGGCGATCACCCTGGCCGGTCTGCTGCACGCCGACCAGGAGCTGGCACTGCGGCCGGACCTGATCACCCGTGGGGCACGGGAAGACCACCTCGTCGGGTACTCGCGGGCACACACTCGGGCGGTCGAGCCGTTCGTCTCCTACTACACCGTGCACACCGAGCCGCAGGCCGAACCGCTGTCGGTGTCGTACCTGAGGCAGCTGCCCCACCTGGGCGGCGGTCGGTTCGCCCTCGTGCCGGGCTGGACGGTGGTTGCCGAACCGCATCGGATCTGGATCCGGCCCGACGACGTCGGCGACACCGTGCCCACCTTCGGCCACGAGTCGGTCGCCATCGGCAGTCCCGGAGCCTCCGTGCCGTGGACGGTCGTCCGGCTCGGAATCTGGTTCACCACGTGGTGGGCCGCGCAGAACGGCATGAACATCGGTGATGGTCTGTGGAAGGTGTACGGGAACGTCGCCTCGCCACCGGCGATCCGCAGGCTCCGTGACGTGATCGCCGCCGACCCGGTGGACGCGATGGTGTGGACTTCCGCCTTCACTGTCGTCGACCTCGACGGGATCGATCATCGCCTCGGCGGCGAGGACGGCTTCCTGCCGTTCCTGCTGCTCGACCAACTGATCGGCGTCGCGGGCGGCGACGGCGACACCGACCCGGACCGGGCCGTCGAACTGCTGACCGAGCTGACGCGTCGGCTCGGCCTGCACGACGGCGGTGAGGGCGACGAACCCGACCGGGTTGCCCGGATCTCTCTGCTGGGCATCGCACTCGGCGTGCACGAGGCGCACGGCATGGCGGGGCTCACGGAGGACCGTCTCAGGGCCGTGGTGGACGAGGAGCGGCTCAGTAACACCGAGACGGACCCGGACGACTCGGACGACGGCTCGATGGACGCCAGCGCGCCCGCGCCGGCCGAGGAACCGGTGTCGGTCGCCGCCCCCGGGGAGGCCCCCGGGGAGGCCCCCGGGGACGACATCGGGTGGCAGCTTGACGCCGACGGCACGTACAAGCATCCCGACAACGAAGCCGACGACCTTCCCGAAGCACTGCGCGAGAACCGGTCGTCGCCGCTCAACGAGGTGGGCTTCCTGGCGGCGCTGCGTCGCCTGGTGATCGCCCGGACTGCGCCGGAGCAGGTGCCGACGGAGAACGAGTGGGTCGACCACCTGCTGCGTCGAGCCACCCGGGACATGGAACTGGCCGATGGTCGGTTCACCCCCAGCCTGACCGAGGTATCGCAGCGTCTGATGTCCCGCGAGCCGGATTTCCGGCTGCAGTTCTTCGTGCGGGAGGCGAACGACGCCCCCGTCAGGGCGCAACCGGTGCAGGGCGACAGCGGTGACGTCTTCTACCTCTACCACGACGTAGACGGAGACTCTTTCGACATCTACTTCCTCGGTGAGGCCGCCCGCCTGATCGAGGACATCGCACGACCCGAGCCGGTGCCCGGCCTCGCGCGTCGGATCCGGCAGGCACGACTCGGCATCCCCGCCACGGTGACGCCGGGCGGACGGTACGCGTCCGACTCCGCCAGCGGCTACGACCCGACTGCGGCGACCGCGACGGCCCGGCAGTGGCGTCGCACCGTCCTCTGGCTGCGGTCGCTCGCCGTGGACGGGACACCACTGGTCGAGCAGGAGGTGATCGAGCAGATCGACCTGCTGCACGGCGAATCGCGGACCGTGATGGAGGCCGGCTGGTCCGTGCTCCGGCGGCGGATCGGCCAGGCATGGCAGTGGGCGACGCGACCCGGTGTCGAGATGCAGACCCCCGGCAACGGCCCGCGAGAGCACGCGGGCCGGCTGGCCGGTGGGCTCCACGCGGACCTGGCCACCTTCCGGGGTGAGCTGGCCGAGGCGGTCGACGCGGCCACGCAGGAGAGCCCGGAGAGCCAATCGGGGGGCCGTCGGGGGTCCGCGTTCAGCGCGGTGGGGTCGGAGCCGTTGTCGGCTGACGTGTCATCGGTCCTGGTGGCGCCGATGCGGGACACCGGCGGTTGGGACCTGCGCCCGGACGGCGGCTACCAGGCGGGGGAGGCCGCCGGACTGCCCACGGGTCTGTGGTTCGACGACTCGGACGCACGCTCCGAGCAGAGCGAGGACGACCTGCTCCGGGTGGGGCGCGAGTTGCTGGCCGCCGGGGCCCGGCCGGCACGGATGCCCACGTTGCGGGAGCTCCGGGATGCCGGGCCACCGGCCGGGTCGACGGCCCCCGAACCGGAGCGGTGGGACGAGCAGCTCTACGCGTGGCTCGGGGCGGCGGCGGCCAGCGGGGGTGGCGTGCCGTTCCGGCTGCAGGCATTCGAGCGGGATGCTTCGGGTCGCATCCTGGCGTACCCGGTGCAGGGCGAGACCGGCGACGTGGTGTTCGCATACCTGCAGGGGGAGAGGCTGTATCGGCTGCGCGGGTGGGCAGTCACCTCGACGGGCGGATATCAGGAGAACACCGCTTCGGAACTCCCGCCCGGACTGTCGGTCGTCAACGTCGGAGCGTCCGAATGGGGCAGCCAGATCCTGTACACGGTGCAGATCCTGTTGACGCAGGCGATGGGTGCGAGCCGCTCACCGGAGCCCGGCGAGATGCTGGTGAAGTTGGCGTCCTACGCGGACCAGATCTGGCCCAGGCAGGTCTTCCGGCTGCTGCGTTGGGCGGTCAAACAGTTCGCGGGTGAGACGCCGTTCCGGTTGCAGGCGTTCGAGGACGCCGAGCGAGGTGTGTACCGGGCGTACCCGATCGAGGGTGACTCCGGGCCGCTCATGTTCGTCTACCGGTCGGCGTTCGGCGAGATCCTCCCGCTGCGCATGCGGGAATGGGCGAGGTCCGGCAACGGTGGCTACGAACCGGTCCCCGGCGTTCGGGCTGTCCGTCTGCCGGACGGCCTGAACGCCGGTGCCAGCACCGGCGCTGACGCTTTTGGGCTGGCTGACGCGGTGGCCCGACTGATGACCGTGCACGGACACCCGGCGACCGGCGAGGGGCTGTGGCGGCACCTCATCGACGGGGATGCCGTACCCGCAGGCACGGGGCCGGCCCCACCCGCCGACGCCGCCCTGCTCGGGGTGATGGGGCAGGAGTTCGGCTTCCGGACGCAGGTCTTCGTGACCGACGGCGAGACCGTCACCACCGAACCGGTCCAGGGCGAACTCGGTCCGCTCTTCCACCTGGTGCGTGACTCCCACGACGGCACGTACGCCCCGCTCTGGTCCGGGCCGTCGACCCATCTGCTGCCGGCACCGACGGCGCCGCCGCACGACGACCTCTGGCCGGTGACCGACGACGGTGAGTACCAGCGGGAGGGGACTGCTCCCCGACTGCCGCAGGCGCTGTCGCCGGGCATGGGCGGGTCGTCGTCGCGGGCCGTGCTGCAGGCGATGCGGGAGTTGGTGGTGGCCACCGGTGTCCAGCGGGTGCCGACCTCGGCACGCCTGTTGCAGTTCGCCGGAGCGGTACCCGCCGGACTGGACTGGGACCAGGAGATCTTCGAGTGGCTCCAGCTCACCGTCCGTGGCCTCGGCGGCAGCGAGGCGTTCCGGTTGCAGGCCTTCGACGAGATTCAGCCGGGCCGGATCAGGTCGTACCCGGCGTGGGGCGAGTCCGGCCCGATGCTGTACCTGCTTCGCACCCACGGCGATCGGTACCACGCGCTGTGGGGCGACCGTCCGGAGCAACTCGTCGTCTCGCTCGACGCCCTCGTACGCCAGGGGCGTCCGGTGGCGGCGGCCGAGGTACGGGACCGACTGACCCGCCTGGGCCGCGCAGACCGTGGCCGGTTCACTCGTCGCTGGTCGCAGCTCAGCGACCGGATCGAGCGGGCACGGCGCAGCCTGAGCGCACGCCAGGAACTGGCCTTCGGCGGTGAGAACGAATGGGCCCGTACCGTCGGGCAGGCACTGGCACTGCTCCGGGCGGACCTGAGTCGGTTCGATGGCGAGCTGGAACGGGCGGTGGCCGACGCGGAGCTGACCTCCTGGTTCGGGTTCGGGGCAGACCTGTCCGACTGGCACCGGCAGGTGTGGGAGCTGTTGAGCAGGTTGGCCGGTGTCGACGGCGGCTTCGGGGGCTGGCTGTCGGAGACCGCGCGGGCGATCGGCCTCTACCACCAGCCGAGCACCGCGCAGTGGGGACAGGAGATGTCCCGGCTACGTCCGTGGGGTCGGCGGCCGGACGTTCCGATCTGGGCCCGGCGGCGCCTGTTCCACATCGTCGGTCTCACCGAGGAGCTGTACCCGGGACGGCTCGCCGAGGGCAGCCCGACGCAGCGTGCCGCCCTGTTGCAGCGGGTGCGGCGGCTGGTGGACGCGCTCCGCCGGGACCCGCTGTGGCGGCGGACGCCGGGTGTGCAGGATCGGGTGCGTCCGGAGTTCCTGATCGCCCTGCTGCGCGGCTGGCAGAGGTCCTCCGCCGAACGGCCGATCACGAACGACGACCTCCGTGCGCTCGTGGACGTGGTCGACGAACTCAAGCAGCCGGGGCGGTCGGTTCGGCTGCACCAGGTCCTCAACGCCTGGCAGCAACGGCACCGGGCGGCCACGGCGCAGCACGTGCCCCCCACCGCCGACGAGGCACTCGCCCTGCCCGTCCACCGGATCGCCGACCGGTGGGAGTTGCCGCACCACATGGTCGAGGGTCAGCTCCTCGGTCCGGCCGACGCGACCCTGCTTCCGGCCGAGGCCGCTCAGGTGTTGGAGCTGATCCGGACGGCGGTCGGGGGCGGCGTACCCGACCACGACCCCGGCATGGTGCGGCTGCGCTACGACCTCGAACACCGGTACCGCGACTTCCTCGTCAACGGCAACCGCTACTTCATGCGTCGCGATGGCATCCCGATCGAGCTGCACGTCGGTGCGAAGCTGGTCAACACCCTGGTCGAGGATACGACGACGGGGCCAAGCTCCCGGCGGCTGGACAGCGCCACCATGTCCGCCCGCAAACAGAAGTACCTCAAGAAGTTCCTTCGTCCGCGTACCGTCCACCTTCCGTTCTCGGCGCTGTTCGGTGCCCTGACGGCTGGTTTCGTCGCCGTGCACGTCGCGATCACCCGTAACGAGCCGGCGAGCACCATGAGCAGGTCGAAGGGGATTCTGCACACCCGGATGCTGCGCAGCGGCACCACCGCCACCGCCTTCCGCGCGGACAGCAGATGGACGGTTACCAGCAGCGCCCCCGGTGCGGAACCCGGCCAGGCGGTACGCGGTGAACCGCACAGCCGACTGATGCCGCAGTCGGTCCTGCTCGACGTGCCGGTCTACCTGACGCGTCCGACGGCGTACGCGAAGGGCAAGGCACGAGCGGTCGAACCGTCGGTGTCCGTGTCCGACTCGAGGAGGTCTACCTCCGACATCGCCGAATCGGTGATCTCCGAGTCGAGCCACCAGCAGCCGTCCCCACGGTTGCGTCAGGGGTCGTGGGGTACGGAGGCAGCAGGCGAGCAGTCGCCGACAGCTCTTTCCCGCCGCAGCTCGACCGACCTGTCCTCGTCGTCGATCGTTCGGCCGTTCAGCGGCTTGAGCCGGAGCGACCGGCCGGGATGGCGCCTCTTCCAGCGGGTGACGTTCCAGACGAGCAAACGTGAGCCGCAGGCCGTCGACCTGAAACAGCTCCGGCGTACCCCCTCCGGGCGGCTGCTCCCGCCATCGAGCGACAAGCAGCCCGTCGGGAAACCGGTGACCGTCGGTGATGTCCCGCCGACGCTCGACTTCCAGGGCGAACTCCCACGGGCGTTCGTCGTCGACGACGTCGGCGACACGACGGCGTTGACCGAGGCGATGACCTCGACGGTGGCGCAGCCCCTTGTGGTGGGCGGCTCCGCCCGTGCCTCGTTGTTCGAGTTCTCCCAGCGGAGCGACGTCGGCAACAGGATCCACGAGATGGTGGACACCTACCAGTACACCCCGGTCCTGGCCGACGACGAGACCCGCAAAGCCATCGGGGCCGAGCGGGTACGAGCGCACTTCGGCCGCGCCCGACTGCTCTCGGTCACCGAGAAGGCAGACGACGTGGCGATGCGTCACATCTTCGCCAGAGTGATCGAGGTGGCTGCCGAGACCGGGGTCATCGACGGACTGAGCGGCACGGTGGGTGCCGGCCCCGGATCGCGTTACCGGGGGCCCGGCCTGACCGTGTCCGGCGGTCTGCGCTGGTTGTTCGCCAAGTCGTTCCGACAGACCCGCGGCGGTGCCACCGGCAGCGGTGCCGTTGGCCAGAAGTTCGCCGAGACCGTCGGCCCGACGGCCCTGTACGCGGTCGAGGTCACGTTCGACGTCGAACCGATGGGTGACGAGCCGGCCGGTCAAGCGGACGTGATCCTCCTCATCCGCATGCAGGTCGAAGAGGCCCAGCGGCTGGCTGACCCGGGCCGGGTGGTCAGCCCGCAGCGAGTGACCGACCTGACGTACCGCTACCAGGGCGAGTCGACCGCACCGCAGGGCGTGGGACGCCTGCCCAGCAACGGCGACGTGGTCCAACCGCCGAAGTACCTGATGAGGGAGCACCCGACCACGATCGGCAGTTCGGTGGTGGCCGACCTGACCGGTATGCGCGAACTGCACGACCGGCTGCTCGGCGAACTCGAGTCGAGCAAGCCGGATCTGTTCCCCGGCTGGCGGACGGTGAAGCCGTCCGGCCGATCCCTGCGGGACATCGATGCGATCGTGCAGAACTACGTCACCCTAGCCGCCGGCCTGGCGCGGACCTCGTCGATCGGCGGTGGCCTGTCACCGCTGATCGGCAACGGCACGCGGATGAGCTTCCGGCAGTTCGGCGTGGTGCACTCCGACTACTACGAGCTCGTGGTCAAGGGGACGCTGAGCAACCGGCGGCACGTCGGAAGCACGAGCCTGATCAAGCCGGTGGACGTCGCGTTCCTGACCGATCTCGTGAATTTCACCCACTCCCGTGAGCAGGCGTACTCGACCGGCCCCGAGATCGCGGTGGCGGTGAAGTCGTTGCTCACCGATATCGGTGGTCGGTTCGGTGTGGTCGGAAAGGTGAGTTGGCCGCGGGTCCGATCCGGCGGGTTCGGCGCGCCGGTGTTGGCGTACCGGTGGTCGAACCGGGCGACCGGAGTGGAGGTGTTCGACTTCGACCTCGACTTCGACGCGCTCTGGTTGCATCACCAGCGCCCCGCGCGGTGGCGGCGATCGGCGCTCGTGGCGTGGGCCAACGGTGGCTGGCGGATACAGGCCAGTCCGCCGGAGCGGCTGTTGGCCGAGGATGAGCCGGCGCGGGGGACGGTGAGTCTGTGGACGCCGTCGGACATGTCCTGGCGCGTCGAGTCCGGCGTCACGCCGGCCACCGTCCCGACCGCGACACACACCGAACCGCTCGAGATCGCCGCCGCCGACGCCCGACTGGCCGTGGGCGGGGCGCGGCCGGAACTGCTGACCCGCGCCTTCCACGTCGACGCGATGGACGTGCCACCGGGGCTGTTGAGCGAACTCGCCCAACGGGCGCTGAGTGACGTCAGCCATGGTTCGCCGATCATGACCATCTCGGGAACTCCGGTGAACGTGGCGCTGACGGAGTCGTTCGAGGAGTCGGCACAGAAGGGACACTCCAGCACACTCACCGCGCCTGGCGGGTTGCAACTGGGCGGTCTGTTCGGAGACGGCAGCTACGCCGACTGGCACGCCGGAGTGGCGGCGCGGATCACGCCGGTGAACTGGCGACTGGAGCACTACATCGAGTCGCTGGTCGTCGAGGACTACTACCGGGGCACCAGCGGCGCGCACGCGTCCCGAGGCGGTGGCATCAAGTGGACGGGTGGCGTGGTGGTCGGGCCCGGCTGGACCCCCGACCACCCCGGTGGGCGGTTCGCCGGCCGTCTCTTCGGCAACTACTACTACGACCGGGAGCGGATCCGGGCCGAGCGTCGGGAGGTCACCGGCGCGCAGGAGCGCAACCGGTCGCACACCGGCCGATACCTGGTGCTGAAGGCGGACCTGGAGTACATCGCCCTCGCCACCGCCAGATGGGGCAACCTGCTCACCGAACTACCCCTCGTCGAGGACCTGCTGACGATGCTCCCCGACGGACGAGGTCCGCTGCTGCGGTCGTCGGCCTGGCAGGCGACGGTCCCCGACGGGCTGTACGTGTACGTCGCCGAGTCAGACCTTCAGGACCTGGCTCTGTTGATCGGCCCCGCGGATCCGACGACGGCGGGATTCCTGGCGGGACTGCTGCCGCCGCCGCTGGGACGGGAGCGGGCCTGGCGGGCGCCCGAGCCGATGCGGCTCGGGCAGGGCCTGACGGTCAACGTCCTGGAAGACAAGATCGACCTCGATGAGCTGAAGGCGTTGCTCCACGACCGTCTCGCCGGGCAGATCCGGGGAGTGCTGCCCGCCGATCTCGCCGACGACGTGCTCGGTGGTCTGCGGCACCTGCTGGCCGGGCTCCGCGCCGACGGCGTCAACGCCTTCCTCGACGACCTGCTCGAAGACGGGATCCCGCTGGTGCTGCGCCGGCGGGCGTACCTCGGACGGCGAGTCGTGCAGGTCTCGGTGCGGGTGCGGCAGGAGGGCGAACCCGTCTTCCGGGACCTGCGACACGACGTCAGCATCGAACACCATCACATCGCGCACATCCGGCAGGAGGAGAACGACACGACCTCCCGGCGACACCTGGGGACGCTGCAACTACTGGCCGGCGACGGCACGTCGCACGGTCCGGTCTTCGCCCTGATGCCGGGTGCGGCAGCGGGCACCGCTCGGGGCCGTTCCACACACCGCCACGAGGCGCGCCTGCTGCGCGTGCACACCACGGTGACCTCCACGGGACCGACGGTGCGATTCGCGATGAACCTCGTCCCGGAGGTCGTCATCGAGCACGCCGACGGGACCACCGAGGTCGTCTCCGGTCACCCGGTCCAGCCGCTGGTCCGAGTTCCGGAGACGATGAGCCGTCCGGCGGTCCGGGATGCCATCGAACGGGTGGACCCGTCACCGGGGATCGTGACGATCCGGTTGCTGGCATCGTGGGAGGTGGAGCCGGCTCGACTGGTCCGGTGGAAGAACGACCCGTTCGCGGTTCGCCTGCCCACCTTCTTCGGACCCGGCCAGGCATGGGGATCGAAGGTGCTGCGGCTCGCGGCGCAGCGTCTGCTCACCATGATGGTCAGTGGCCGGACCGGCCTGCCGGGCAGCGACCTGGCGGGCATGGACCGAATCGGTTCGTCCTATCAGGTGGCTGGATCCGATGCGAGCGCCACCCTGGGATCCCTCTTCACCCGAACCGTCCTGAGCAGCACCTTCTTCCAGATCAACGACGCGAGCGACCGTGACTCCGCCGGTCGCCTGCCGGATGTGGACGGAGAACAGGCCGGGCTCGCCCTGCCGACGGTCTCGGTGCTCTCGACCCTGAGCGCGGTGGAGGGCACCTGGCTGGACGTGGACGCTCGCCTCCTCGCCAACCTGCGTAACGTCCGCCTGCACTCGGTGTCCGGGGCACAGGGCGAGGCCGTCCGGATCGAGCGTCGCAAGGTGCTGCTGACCCCGGCGGGCACCGATCACCAGAGCGCGGACAGCGGGATCCAGGACGTCCTCTTCCAGACCTCGTTCGACCACCGGAACCAGCGCGACGGTGAGATCAACGAGACCGACCTGTTCGCCCTCACCGGTGTGACCGAGACGTCCAACACCGAGGACGACGCTGCCGGCGGGGAGGGTGAACCGGGCAGCTACCGCAGCGTCCGCGACATCGGGCGCACGTACGAGTACCGGGCCGACGTCGTGTACCGGATCGTCGCGACGCTCGACGGTCGGTCCGAGGGCATCGAGGTCGTCATCCCTGACGGCTTCTGGTTCCGGCTGCGGGAACGGGAGGCGTTCCCCACCGGCCTGATGACGGTGCCACTGGCCCAGGCACTGTCGCCGTATGTCGACGTGGTCGACCACGCCGCCGCCGCGTATCGCAAGGCCGCTCAGGAGTCGGAGGACGCCTGGCACCGCGTCGTCGTGGCCGGGCAGGAACTCGCGCAACGGATCGAGGCCGAGCAGCAGGCATGGCGACATCTCGTCGAGTCGTTCGCGACAACCGGTCAGAGCGGTGACTCCCCGCTGCCCGACGGTGTCGAGCAGTGGCTCCAGGAACGGACCGACGACCGCGACCGCGGGTATCTGCCGGCGGTCCGAGCGGTCCAAGGGGCCCGCGAGAGTTATCTCGACGCCCACCGGCAAGCCCTCCGGGCCAACCAGGATCTGCGCGAGGAGCAGGCACACAGCCAACGCGGCATCATCTTCTACCCGAGCGCCGCAGCCGACCTGTCGGCCGGACAGGAGGCGGTGGAGCGGGCGGACGACCGGGAGACGTTCCAGCGGGAGCAACTCCAGAAGGCCCTGGCACAGATGGCCGGGCCGGCCACCATACCGGCGCTCGCCACGGATCTGACGCACGATCATCCGGAGCTGACGCGGCTCGGTGCTGCCTGGCGCGAGGCGGCGGGCCGAGCGCGTGCGGCGGCGGGTGAGGCGAGAAAGCACCTGGCCGACTTCCCCCAGTCGCGGACGAAGACCGAGGAGGCCGCCACCTCGCTGCGGAATCTGCGTCAGTCGCTCAAGCAGCAGGTCGCCCGCCTGGTTCCGGGCAACGTGTGGGCTGCCGAGTCGGGCAGCCGGTCGGTGGACGACGGTGGCCTGCCTGCCTCGCAGACCGTCGGTGATCTGGACGGACCGGCCGCAGGGGAGTTCGCGAACGCGGGGATCGGGTTCCCCGGTGGACAGTACTGGCCGCCCGAGGTGGACGGCCCGGACATCGCCGGGGTGACGCCACTGCCGGTCATCCCAGGTGCCTTCGTGGTCGCGACGCACGGCGACGCCCGTGGCGTACGGATCCGGGGCCGGCACGTCTCGGTGGCCCATTTCGCCGAGGTCATCCGTCAGACGCCGGGGTGGCGGGGGCAGCCGCTGGCGCTGGCGGTCTGCAACTGCGCCACGAACAGCTGGTCGAGCCGATTCGCCGACAGGCTGCGGCGGATCCTGCAGGTGGACGTGTACGCCAGCGACGGTTGGGCGGAGACCGGGCATGGGTGGTTGCGGGCCCTGCACGTGGGCTTCGAACCGGACCACGAGCGAGGGCTCGACCAGCCGGCCCCGAACGGTTCCGCAAGGATCACGCTGCGGCCAGCGGCGTTCTGGCACTACCCGGCCGACGGTGGTGACCCGGTCGAGGTCGGGGCGGACCTGACCGCCGTACCGGCCACCGGAGCTCTCCCGGCACCGCCGCAGCCGTTCGACCCGGACCCCACGAGCGGGTTCCCCCTGTCCGACCCTGAGGTGCAGCGGGCCTCACACGCCCTGGCCCGGACCCATTTCGAGGCGCTGACCCGCGCCTGGCAGAGCACGGCCGTCGCGGAGGCGGCCGTCGCACCTGCCGAGCCGGCGTCGACGTCCGACACTGATGCGGTCGTGTCCTCCGCCGAGTCGGCGTTGCAGGAACTGGCCGACCACCTGGCCGTTGCCGAGCAGATGCCGTCACCCTCGGTCGAACTTCTGCCACCGACCGGCCCTACCGCCGGCTTCGACCCGGCTGCCTGGACGGTGCGGGTGATGGTGGACGAGCCGGACCGCATGCTGGTTGACCTACGGCGCGGGGCGCTGGCGGCGGCGCAGCACTTCCTGGTGTCCCGCCTGATGGCGGGAACCGGTGACTGGCAGGCCGGTCGGGAGGCCGCCGACCGGGTCGCCCTGCACGCCCGTCGGTTCCCGCTGTTCGTCGGGGACGCCCAGTCGGGACTGGCCGCGGAACTCTGGCACGATCTGCACCACCCCGAGCAGGGTGACGTGGCCCACCGCCCGGTGCGGGAGCGGCTGCACCAGGCGGCCCGCGATGCCGACGGTCGGCTGGCCGACGCGGGGAGCGTCCCCGGGTTCAGCCCGCGAGTACGCCGACGGCTGGCGGAGGCACGGGACGAGGCGTGGCGGCGGCTCGCGCACGCCGTGGAGTCGTACCGCAGCTCGCTGGCGCAGACCCAGGCGGACGCGCTCGAACTGGCCGCGTCGCAGCTCGGCTCGGCCCGGGACTGGCGCACCGACCTGCTCGGTGCCGACATCGACGCACCGACCGGCCAGTGGCTGCTGCCCCGGCCCGGCGGCCTGTACGTCGGCCCCGACATGCAGCGGCTGGGTGAGCTACCGAACCGCCCGGCACATCCGTCGCGGCTGCGCCTGGTGGTGGACGCCCGGGACGCCGGGTCGCTCCGCCGGGCACGGCGGCAGGTGCGGGCGGCGGTGCAGGCACTGCCCGGTCACCTCGCGGACCGGGTGATGGTGGAACTGCTACCGCCCGCACCGCTGGACACCGCCACCGCGATCAAGCTGGCGGACCGGCTCGGCGGCTCCGGCCGGTCCCTGCTGCTCGGCCGGGACGCGGTGACCGGTGTACCGGCCCGGTCGGAGCGGGTCCGGCCGCTTCGCGCCGGAGGTTGGGACAGCCTCGTGGCGACGGCCACCGAGTTCGAGTTCCGCCCGAGGGACGCCGCACCGCCGTCGACGCTGCGCCTCAGCCCGTCCCTGCACCTGCCGCGTCGGTCGGACGGGACCTACCGGCTCGCCGGTGAGCGCGACCACTGGCTGATCCTGGACGAGGAACTGTCGCTGGACGGCACCGTGCCCGGCCCGGCCCCGTGGGCTGCGCTGGCGCAGGCACGCCGCGTGGCGCGGGCACTGGCCGGGGGCGACGACCTCCACCCGGCGCCGCTCCGGACGCCGGACGACGTGTCCGCACCGCCGCCGATGCCCACGTCGTCCGCCGCGCCGGACACCGCCGGTCCGGACCTGCTCGGCCCGGTCGACCCGACACGCTACGTCTGGTCCGGCGGTGCCGGCGATCTCGGGTTCGCGCTGCCGGACCTGGTGTACGCGCTCGGTGACCTGGCCGGTGTCGCGTCGGACACGCCGCCGGACACGGCCCGCGAGGCATGGGGGTGGCTGGCCGAATCCGTCGGCGTCGACTCCGGCGACGCGCTGGCGCTGCTCGACGTCGGGTTCGTGGCCGCGCTCGCGTACGGCATCGGCGGCCTGACCGCGGCCCGGGTGACCGCTGTCCGGCAGCTCGTCGCCCTCGACCGCACGCTCTCCGCCGGTCCGGCGGACGCCTGGTATCGCAGCCCGGCCCAGCTCAACGCCCTGTTGCACGAGCTGTGGGGACTGTCCGACCCGGACCCGGACACACCGCTGGCCCGGGACTGGTTGGTGGTCGCCGTCGAACTGGCGCCGGGCGCCGCCGACCTCGCCGAGTTGGCTCACCGCAGGCGGCAGCTCTACGCGACGGTCGACGCCTGGATCGACTCGGCCCGTCCGCTGTTCGGCGGCCGGGTGTGGTCGGTCGGCGTGACCGGTCGCGAGGACCCGTGGCCGGACGCGGTGGTGATCGCCTACCCGGCCCACGACGACGGCCGGCCGCGCCCCCTGGATCCGGCGATCGGTGTGCCCGGTGGGGCGGGCTGGCTGACGGTCCTGCTCGACCGGGCCCGCGCCGCCGATCCCGACCTGTTCGGCGGCCCGGTGGTGGTCCGACCGGTCGGCATCGACGCCCGGTGGCTTCCGGAACTGCGTCGGCAGGCCGCCGCACTCGACCACCGGCTGTCGCAGAGCTTCCAGGTGCAGCCTCCCCGCGCCCATGCCGAGCCGATCCTGCGGTTGCGCGGCGGGCGGGGAGCCCGGGAGCTGGAGCTGCCGGTCCTCCTCAAACGCACCGACCCGGGCCGAGGGCGAGGCCGCCGGGACATCGCCCGCTCGTCGCAGGGGCTCCGGCTGGACGCCGACGGTGACGCCGGCGGCATCCTGGAGGTGGTGGAGCCGCCGCTGCTCGTGCTCGACGACGAGGTGGTCGGGGCCGACCCGGCGGCCGTACACGCCGCCACGGCCGAGGCGGTCCGACGCGCCACCCGGTCAGGCACGCTCGGCTCCCTCTTCCCGGACTACACGGTGGCACCCGAGATGCGGGACATGCCGCTCACCCCGCTGGCTGGGCAGCCGTACGTGCAACACAACTACGGCTTCCCGGTCGAGGACATGCACGAGTTCCTCGGGGACCTGGTCGACTACCACGACCAGACCAGGAACCACGCGTTCGGGAAGGCCGCCGCGCTGACCACGCAGGGCCTCGTCTTCGGTGAGTACGTCGCCACCGCGTTCAACGGCGGCGTGAAGCCGGACCTGAGCCGGCCGTCGCCCGCCACCACCCTGGCCGGTTACCTGGCGCAGGAGTACACCCGGGTGGGCGCGGTCGCGTCGGCCTACCACACCAGGGAACACCGGCCGAAGAACCTGCTGCTCTGGGCCACCCGGGAGACCTGGCGGGCCGCGCTCGCCGCGCTTCCGGCCGAGCTGCGGCGCTACCTGCACACCCACGCCGAGTGGGTGCAGGAGCAGTTCCTCACGCGATACCGGACCCACCACGCCGAACAGCTCTCGCAGGCCGGACGCGGCGCGGACCTGCTGGACGTCGAGGTGCCGGGTAAGTCGTTCACCCTGCGCCAGGTGCTTGACAACGTGGTCCGCACCAACCCCGACCGAGCGATCACGCCGGCCGAGGCGCTGAACATCCGGACCTACACCGACGAGATCGACACCAACGAGGGTCACCTGCGCCATGTCGGGCTGCGCATCGGCGAGGGACGCAATTTCGGGCTGGCGCACTCGATGTTCTCCTCGGTCCTCGAACGTGACGGCCAATGGCTGTGGCGGCGGGTTCGCCGGGGATACCAGAAGGTCGCCTTCGCGCGTACGGCGTCGGCCGCCCCGCCCACCGTCGAGCTGGCCGACCTGGTGGCGGACCTGCGACGCCAGGTGGCGTCCGGTGAACCGGCCCCGGGCGGCGCGGCCGGGCCCGGACCGGTCTGGCAGGGCGCACTCCGGCTGCTGACCGGGCTGCTGGAGCACCCGGACCGGCTCGACCTCTCGGCGGCCGGCGACGTGTTGGACCGGGTGCCGCCACAGCGGCGCATCGACCTGGCGACGGCAGTGTTGGAGAGCGTGCACCTGCGGCTCGACCCCGCGTTGCGCCGCCGGATCCAGATCGTCGACCTGCGCGCGGTCGACCTGCCCGAGCGGTCCTGGCCCAAGATCCACCAGTGGTTCCCGAAGGCGGAACTGCGTGTCGTCGACGAGCCGGTCCAGTTCCCACCGGGCTGGGCGCAGCTCAGCGACCGGTTCGCGGGGGCCAACAGCGCGCCGGTCCGGGTGCCGGTGCGCGAGGTGACCCGGCGCCTGGACGAGCTGGCCGGGGACCGACACCGGCTGACCGGGTTCGCGCGCGGTCTGGGGCTGACCGACGACCCGGCCACCGGCGCCGACGCCCGGGAGGCGCTGCACGATCTGGCGTACCTGACCGCGGCGGTCTCCGGGCCCACGTTCGACCGGGCCGACCTGGAGCGCCTCGCCGGGCTGCTGACGGCGCTGCGCCCGGAGCACCGCGTGGTGACCTGGGGTGACCTCGAAGCGGCGGTCGGCCGGCTCTCCGCCGACCAGCCGTGGACCGTGACGTTGTCCGTGCCGGACGTTCGCTGGCTGCTGAAGGTGCTGGCCGACGGCGACCGGCGGGCGGCGGACGCACTTCTGCGTGCGGCGGCGGCGCTGGCTCGCTGGGTGTACGGCCCCGAGCCGCGCGAGGGCAGCCTGGCCCGGTTGGGTCGAGCCATCGAGGTCTTCACCGGGCGGACCTTCGTCGGGGAGACCGACCTGCGGCAGGCCTTCAGCGCCGTCACCGGCGGCGACCCGGCACAGCTTCGCGGAACCAATGTCGCCCTGACGGCCACGCTCATCACCGATCTGGACAAGCGCGAACCGGTGACGGTCGACCTGCTGCGCGAGGTGCGGGCACTTGCCGCGCGGCTCTTCGACGACGAGGCCAAAGCGGCGGAGCTCGTCGGTACGGCACGGCTGGTTTCCGTGCTGCCGGACCGGCCGAGACTCGACGATCCGGCCGCGTTGATCCCACCGTTCCGACGACTGATCTTCGAGCATCTGCGGATCTCCGAGGTGGAGCCGCGACACCTGCGCTGGCTGGCCCGGACCCTCTATCACTTCCGTGACGAGGCGGTGGAGATGCTCCACATGCTGGCTCGGGACACCAGCGTCCTGTTCGGCCCGACGGCCACCGCCGACGACATGGTCGGGCTGGGACGCCTGATCGGCCTCCTGTCCGGCCCTCGCCGATGGAACCTCAGGCTGGACGACGTCTTCGATCTGGTGAGTCGCCTGGAGGCGCCGGCCGGCCGCAGGCCGCTCCAACTGGCCTACGTCGACGTTCAGGCGCTGACCCAGGTGATCCGGCAGGCTGCCGACGACGGCGCCGTGGCCGCCGTACGCGACACCCTCCGAGCCGTCTGGTCCGTCTTCGGCCCGTCGGACGATACGCAGCCGACGGCGGGGGACCTGGCGGGCCTGGTGCACCTGGTCCGGGCACTGGAGATCGGCCGACCGTCGGTGGACCGGGATGAACTTGTCACCGCCGTACGTCGGGAGATCTTCGCCGACGACCCACTCTGGACGGGCAGCGTCGCCGAGGTCAGGGCGGTGGCGCGGGCCATCCTCGCGCACGGCGGGACCGGCGCGGACGCGCGGCGGCTCCGGCGTCAGGTGTGGGCGTTCGAGCCGCCCGGCAACCCGGCCACCCAGGAACTGGTGCAGAACTGGCGGCGGACACTGCGTGACTGGCTGACGGGTCTCGCTCCGTTGGACGCCGCACCGGGCTGGTTGGCGGAACAGACCGGTCTGCGACACGGGACCAGCCTGCGTAAACGGTTCGGCCGGCTGCTCAACGACGGCCTGCCGGCGGACGGCGACGAGCAGGAGTCGTTGCTCACCCTGGGCGTGTGGGCGCGGGCGCTGTTCGGCACGCGGACCACCGTCACGCAGGTCGCCTCGGTGCGCCGACTCTCGGCCGCGCTGGCGGCGGAGGACAGGCGCCCGGTCCAGTGGGGCAACCGCTTCGACCTGGCGGTGTGGGCGCTGCGCGGTGGCGACTCCGCAACGGTCACCGACAGCGAGCTGAGGCGGCTGCTGGCGGCCGTGGAGCACGCCAAGAACACCCGAGGCGACCTGCCGGTCCGGGTGGCGGACCTGCCGGCGGCCTGGGCGGCGGTGGGCAGCGCGCCGGAGACGGCCGGGGATTCCACTGCGACATCGCGCGGCAGCCGCAAGGACCGGGTCGGTGGCCAGGTGTCCGGCGACGTGTGGGCGGTCGACGACGCGTCGCGCGCCTCGGACGACGGCGACCTGCCGGCCCCGTCCACGCCCGCACTGTACGGCGGCGTCGGCGGAGAGTTCGCTGACGCGGGAGTCGGCTTCCCCGGTGGGCGGTACTGGTCACCCGAGGCGAGCGGCCCGGGAACCGCCGTGCCGCAGTCGCTGTCGGCCATCCCCGGCGCCTTCGTGGCCGCCCTGCACGGCGACGCCCGAGGCGTACGCATCAACGGCCGGCACGTCTCGGTGGCCCGGTTCGCCGAGATCATCCGGATGACGCCGGGGTGGCGGGGACAGCCGCTGGCGCTGGCGATCTGCGACTGCGCGACGGACTCCTGGTCCACCCGCCTCGCCGACACGCTCCGCCGCATCCTGGGCGTGGACGTGTACGCCAGCGACGGCTGGGTGCAGAGCGAGCCGGGGCGGCTGCGGGCGCTGCACGTCGGGTTCGACCCGACCGGCGAGTACGCGCTGCGGCGCGACCTGGCGGCGTTCTGGCGGTACCCGGCCGACGGCGGCGATCCGGCGCGGATCGGACCCGAGCTGACCGGAGTGCCGGCCGTCGGGCAGCCGTCGGCACCGCCCCCGTCGGTCGACCCGCACCCGGCCAGCGGGTTCGCCATGGCCGCTCCCGAGGTGCAGCGGGCCTCCCACGACCTGGCCCGGACCCACTTCGACACGCTGCTGCGAGCCTGGCAGAGCACGGCCATCACGGGGGCGGGCGATGCCGCTGTCACCGCCGCCGAGGACGCGCTGCGGGAACTGGTCGTTCACCTGGCCACCGTCGAGCAGATGCCGTCGCCCTCGGTCGACCTGCTGCCGCCGGACACCGACGGCATCCTCGGCGTGGCCTTCGACCGTTCCGCCTGGACCGTGCGGGTGGTGCTGGACGAGCCGGACCGGATGCTCGTCGGACTGCGGCGGGAGGTGCTGGTCGCCGCGCAGCACTTCCTCGTGTACCGCCTGGTCGCAGGCACCGGAGACGACCGCTCCTGGCAGCAGGTCACGCAGGGGGTGACCGACGAGACCGCGCTGGACGCGGCCCGCACGAACCCGCTGCCCGTCGACGACGACCGGCACGGCCTGGCCACGGCGCTGCGGCAGGACCTGTACGACCCCGAGCACGGCGACTCGGTCCGTCGACCGGCCCGGGAGCGGTTGCACCAGGACGCCCGTGACGCCGACCGGCGACTGGCCGACGCGACGGAGACGCCCGGCTTCAGCCCCCGGACGCTGGCCTGGCTCGGTGTCGCCCGCGAGCAGACCTGGGAGCGTGCGACGACCGCCTCCGCCCTGCACCTCGCGTCGCTGGCCCAGACGCAGGTGGACGAGCTGGAGCTGACCTCGTCGGCCTTCGGCTCGGTCCGGGACTGGCGGGTGGATCTGGCCGACGTGGACCTCACCGCACCGCCCGGACGACACCTGCTGGCCCGCCCCGACGGCCTCTACGTCGGCCCCGACCGCCAGGCCCTCGGTGACCTGCCGGAACGCCCGGCGCACCCGAGCCGCCTGCGGGTGGTGGTGGACGCCCGGGCGGCTGCCGCCGCATCGGCGGTGCAGGCGGCGCTGGACGTGCTGCCCGATCACCTCAGGGCACACGCGATGGTGGAGGTGCTGCCGGCGGCACCGCTGACGACCGATCAGGCCGTGGAACTTGCCGACCAACTCGGCGGGAATCGGACGCTGCTGCTGGGGCGCGATGCGCTGGCCGAGGTGCCGGTGCGATCGGGGTGGATCCGTCCGCTGCGTGCCGGCGGGTGGGACAGCCTCGGTGCGACGGCCACCGAGTTCGAGTTCCGGCCGTTCCGCGCGGCGGCGTACTCGGTGCTGCGGCCCGGTCCGGGCCTGACGCTGCCGTCCACCCGGGGTGACGGCTACGCGCTCGTCGACCACGACGACTGGTGGCTGAGCCTCGACGACGAGCTGACCCTGCGCGCGGGACCGACGCACGAGCCCGCACCCTGGGCTGCGGTGGTGCTGGCTCGCCGGGTCAGCCGGGCCCTGACCGGGGGCGACAGCGTCCACCCGCACCCGCTGCGGGTTCCGGACGTGGTGGCCGGTCGACCGGCCTTCCCCGACCGGCTCGCACCGACAGCGGGCACCTCCGACCTGATCGATGCCCTGTTCGGGCAGGTCGACCCGGGCCGTTACCAGTGGCCCGGCGACGACGGTGGCATCGCCTTCGGCCTGCCGGACCTGGTACGCGCCATCGGTGACCAGGCGAGCACCAGGTCGACTGATCCACCTGCGGTCCGCCTGTCCTGGTCACACCTGGCCGAGGCGGTCGGTGTCGACCCGCGCCGCCCCTCGGCCCTGCTCGACGCCGGTTTCGTCGCCGCGCTCGCGTACGGCATCGGTGGGTTGAGCTGGCCCCGGCTGACCGCAGCCGGACGCCTCCTCGCCCTGGACGGACCGACCGGCGGCGTGGATCCGGCCCGTCTCACCGCCCTCGTACACCGGCTGTGGGGCCTGCCCGCACCGGCGCCGGACGAGCCGCTGGCGTTCGACTGGCTGGTGACGGCGCTGGAACTGGTCTCCGGTGCGGTCGACGCCGACGAGGTGGCGCAGCGGGTACGGCAGACGTACGCGACAATCGACGACTGGATCGGCTCGGCGCGGTCCTGGTCCGAGGGTCGAGTGTGGACGCTCGGCGGTGTCCGTGCCGAGGAGCCGTCGCCGGACGGGGTGGTGGTCGGCTACCCGGCCCGCGAGGACGGCAGGCCCCGGCAGCAGGACCCAGCGGTGGGGGTACCCGGTGGTGCGGCCTGGCTGACGGTGCTGCTCGACCGGCTGCGGGCCGCCGACCCGGACGCGTTCGACGGGCCGGTGGTGTTCCGGCCGGTCGGCCTTGGTGCCCGGTGGTTCCCGAAGCTGTGGTCCCAGGCCGGCGAGTTGGATCATCGGCTCGGGCTGCGCTTCCAGGTGCAGCCGCCGCGATCGCTGACGGCGGCTGATGACGAGGTGGAGATCGGGCCGGCGACCGGTACGGGATCGGCGTCCGCGCTCGTCCGGCACCGTGCCCTGGTCGAGCTGACGCGGCTGGCGTCGGGCACGAACGCGCTGGCCGACACGGCCCGACGGGAGACGGTCCGGCTGGGGCGCCGGACGGCGGCACAGCTCGAGACCTCCGCCGTCATCTTCGTCGCCGAGCAGAGGCCGATCGGCACGACCTTCCGGCCGGTGCCGGTGGAGGTCGACGGTAGCGTCCTGCACGGCCTCGAACCGGAGACCGGCCTGCCGGACCGGGACTACCGGTGGTCGGGCAACGGCCGCTGGAGCGTCGTCAATCGTCTGCGCGGTGGGCGAGGTGGAATGGAGTGGGAGCTCCCGACGAGGCTGAGAATCCCGGGCTACACCTCTCCTCGGTATTCCCGGGAGATCGCCACGTCCGCGGCCGGGCTGCGACTCGACACCGACGGACCACATGGCGAGCATCTGGAGGTCGTCGAGCCGGCCGGACTCGTCCTCGACGACGAGGAGGTGGGCGCAGACCCGCAGGTCGTGGATGCGGCGGTGACCGAGGCGATCCGACGTACCTGGCAACCGTCCACGCTCGGCGAGGCATTCCCCGACTACTGGGTGGATCCCGTCTTCCGACGCACAGCCCTCGTCCCGACCTATCAGGACGCCATCGAGGCCCAGCACACGTACGGTGTGCCGGTTGAAGACATGTACGCCTTCCTGGCAGACCTGATCGACTACCACCGTGCGAACGCCCGACTGCGCTTTCCCTTGGCGATCGCTCTGGCCGAGGAGGGGATCTCCTTCGGCCGGCTGGTGGCAACGGAGTTCAACGGGGGGCAACTCCCTGCTCTCGGCACGCCGTCCCTGGTGACGACATTGGCCGGCTACCTGGCTCAGGAGTACATGAGAGCGAGTGCGCTCGCCACGACGATCTTCCAGCCGCACAAGCGGATGAAGGACATGCTGCTGTGGGCAACCCGGGAGACGTGGCACAGCGCGTTCATGGCGCTGCCGTACGAGCTGCGACTGTTCCTGGAATCGAATGCGGCGTCGATCGAGCAGATGTTCGCCGATCACTTCACCGCGCACCACGGCCTTCTGCTGCAGCTGAATCGGGTGCCCGGTCGAGTGGGGGAACTGCTGGACTGGCACCTTCTCAGGATCAAGGTGACGCTGCGGCAGGTGCTGGACAACATCCTTCGGCCGGATCCGGAGCGCCTGATCGGGCTCGACGAGACGCTCGGCATTCGCACTGAGTTCTCCGAGGTCGACACCGGCGAAGGACATCTCGTGCATGTCGCGCTGCGCGTTGGGGAAGCACGCTCCATCAGCCCACAGAAGGTCTGGTTCCGCTCGCAGTTGGCCGAGGACACCGAGTGGATCCGGCGACGGGCGCGGCGCGGGTACCGGAAGGTCGTCCTCGAACGCACCACCCTGAACCTGATCAACAGAGTCGATCTCGACGCGGTGGAGGCCGACGTCAGCCTGCAGATGGGACGGCTCGACCTGCTCGCCCCGAGGGCGACTGACCTGCACAGACTGTGGACCGGTGTGCGGCGCATGGTGGGTGGTCTGCAGGATCACCCCGGCAGGCTCGATGTGTCTGCGATCGCCGACGTGCTGGAGGAGATTCCGCACGGTTACCGGCCGGTCCTGGCCTTGGGCGTGCTGGAGAGCGTGAACCTGCGACTCGACCCGGGACTACGCCGTCGGATTCATCTGGTCGACGTCAGCGGCGTCGGCCTCGACGAACCGGCCTTGCTCAAGGTCCAGCGGTGGTTCCCGAAGGCGTGGCTGCGGATCGCCGACGACCAGGTGCGGTCACCGTTGGGCTTTGCGCAGATCAGTGACCGCTTCTTCGGTGTCAACAGCGCCCCGGTGCGGGTGCCCGTACGTCGAGTCGCCGACCGGTTGAAGGAACTGGCCAGAGGTGAGTACCGCCTCCCGGCGTTGGCCGCCGAGACGAGGTTGAACAACGAACCGGGCGGTGACGCGGAGCAGGTGCTGCACGACGTCGCGTACACCACCGCGGCCTTGTTCGGCCCGGAGTTCACCAAGGACGACCTCGAAACGACGGGTGTGCTGCTCCAGGTGTTGGGGCACGACCGGCGGCCAGCCTCCTGGCCACTCATCGAGGACCAGGTCGGCCGGTTGCTCGGCCCCGAGGCACCGTCGATCCCTCTGTCCGAAGCAGATCTGATGGTGCTGCACTCACTGGTCAGGCGAGCTGACACCCGGACACGGAACAGGGCGGCGCTGCGCTACTTCGTGATGTGGGCCGACAAGGTCTTCCGACACGCCCTGAAAGCGGGCGACCTCGCCCGGCTGGACCAAGCGGTGCCGACCCTGCGCTCTCAGGGCCTGAGTGGTGAGCTGGATGCCGATCAGGGTCGGGCCCGTATCGTTGTCGATGCCGTCGCCGCGTTCGGTCGAGGGGTCGACCGGTGGGCGGCCCGGGCCCGATTCGAGCGGGTGCGCTCGCTGGCGCAGCGCATCTTCGGCACGCACTTTCGAGAGTCAGACGTGGTTGGGATGTCCCGGTTGCTGACGGTTCTGCCAGCAGATCTGTCATTAACACGCATGTCTGATGTGCAGCGAGCTGTCGAGTTTCTGCTGAGGGGTGACCTCCCGTCGCTCGGCAGGATCGAGCAGGTACACCTCCGTTCGATGATCCGCCTCCTCGTCGTTTTCCCAGGCGAGATCCTGGAAAGGATCAGGTACCTGGCCCGGGACACGGTGGAGGTGTTCGGCATCGGCGCTTCAGCGGCCGCCCTGCACTCCGTGACTCGTCTCAGTCAGGTTCTCGTCACGATCACCGGAGACCGCTGGCTGGCCGGACCCAGGCTGGCGGCCGAAGTCGCAAGGTTGGGCCCGACTGCCGGTACGGCCCTGCCGGTGGCTCGAGTCGACATGCGCGCACTGGTTAACGTAGTGCTGAGCGCCGACCGGCGCGGCGTCGATCCGGCTGCCGAGGTCGTCGATCTCGTCGCCCTGGCCCGGTCAGCGTTCGGCGGGTTGGCGCGGGCCGGCGATGTCGCTCGGCTCGCCGACCTTCGACAGGCATCTTCACCGTCCGTGCGGGAGGCGGGGCGAGTCCGGGTTCTGACGAGACCCGCCGCTGATCCTGCGCTCGTGGTGGGCGGATCGGGTCCGCCTGCCGGGATGGGCGTGGCCGCAGCTCGCACCAACATGCTGCTCCGCTCCGTCGGCGGGGGAAGCTCGAAGGTGATGCGAACGCTTTCCGATCTGGTCTACGGCACGACCCTCTCCGACGCCGAACGTGCGGCGGTAGCCCTGGTGGACCGGGTCCGTGCCATTCTCGACGGCGTGCCTGGCGAGCACGCCATGCCGGTCGAACTCGTCGTCGCTCTCGAAGCGCACAAGCTGGACGCGGGCCGGTACATCCGCACGCTGGCGTTGAGCAGGCCGGAGCACCACGAACAGCTGGCCGCGCTCGCTCGATCGCTCTTCGTCTGCCCGCCGGGGACGTTCCGGCGGCCATAACGGGGACTGTCGCGCGTCCCGTCCGGGATGCCACGGTCACGGGGAGACGATGAGGAGCCGTGGCGTGGTCACCCACCTTCCCTTGATCACCCGTCCGATGGCGGAGCTCTGCGCCGACGGACGTACGGTGTTCCTGCCCGGCGGGGCGATGGCGGTCGTAACCGACGAGATCCCCACGGCGGACGACCCGTTCCTCCAGTGGGCCGCTGCCGCTGCCCGGGTCTCCGGCCCACTGGCCACTCCGTTGTTCCCGCAGGAGGACTCGGAGCTGCTGCGTCGCATGCTGGCCCGGCAGTCGGCCGAAGACCTCGACCTGACTCCGGTGCACTGGCCGGAGTCGGCCGGGCCGGTGACCCTGCCGGCTCTGGCGGAGTGGGCCGACGACCTGCGACTTCCCGCGCAGGTGCTGCGTGCCCAGCTCGACGGCGACGGCACGACGGACGAGCCGGTGCCGTACGGGCCGCATCGCGTCGTCGACCTGGACGCCGAGGGCCGGATCACCGCCCCCGGCACCGGCGTCACGGTGCGGCTGGCGCCGATGGCACACCGCGAGCCGTCGCCCTGGGCGGACGTACCCGCCGGGGCGTTGGAGATGCTGTCCGGGAAGCCGTACCTCTCCGGGCGGATCGTCTTCTCCGCCGACGGTGTCGAGGTCGGCCTGCCGGCGGCGCTGACCAACCACCGGCACCGCGCGGCACTGCGTACCCACGGCCTGCGCTTCACCTCCGGCGACGACGCCCTCGCGGCGACCGGAGCCGAGCGGGTGGACGAGCCGACCGGGTACGTCGACCTGGCGTACCGGATGGACCAGGCCGGTGCCGGCGCACACGCCGTGGTCGTCGTGGACGGCCCGGACGGCGAGTCGATCCATCTGGCGGTGAACGACGGGGCCCGCAACCTCTCGCTGCTCGGCCCGGACGGGTCGGTGCTGCTGCCCGCCACCGAATCCGGCCGGATCCGACTCGCCCTGTACCCCGGGGAGCCGGTGAGCGTCGAGGAGCGACTGATCCAGATCGCTGCGGCTTCGACTGGTAGCTCGGCCGCGGTGTCCACCGGACCTTCCTGGGCGGAGACCACCCGCAACGAGGTCGCGCTCCACACCTGGCAGGCGGCCGACGGCACGGGCCGGGTCATGGAGATCATCGGCCCGGCGGCGGCGGTGTCCACACACGACCTGGGCGTACTGGCGGAGGCGGCCGAGTACCTCGACCAGCCGATCATCGTGCTGGCCACCGAACGGCCCGGTCGGCGTCCCGCCCCGGAGCAGGTGTCGCTGCTGAACCGGCGTCTCTTCGTGCACCTGGGTGAGTCGGTCCTGGCCGGCGGTCACGACCCGGTGCCGGTCGTCTACACCCGCGCGTCCGCGTCGCCGGAACTCACCCGGGTGCTCGACGAGTACGGCGCGCCACTGGTGTACGAGGCACCCGGGCTCTCCGCGCCGGGTGCGGGCGGAATGCCGCTGCTCAACCTGGGCAGCGCGTGGACGGCGCGGCGACCGGGTGGCTCCCCGGGCGGGGGTGGCCAGACGGCACCGCCCGTCGTGGACGCGCTCAGCGTGGACCTGATCGAGGCGGCCACCGGTCTGCGCCGGGCTCCCGCGTTCACACCGCCGACCGTCCCGGTGGTGTCGTTCCTGTCCGCCTCGCTGACCGATCCGCAGGCCATCGTGTCCGGGCTGGACCGCGCCGGCCCGGCCCTGCCCGACCAGCACTCCCAGTTGCGCGATGCGGTGCACCGGGTTCCGTCCCTCGCCGGCTACCACGCGGTGCTCAGCCTGGCCAAGCCCCTGCTCCTCGACGGCCCGGCCCGGCCCGGCGGCGCGGCGGGCACCCGTGGTGCGGTTGGTGCCGGTGGCGCGGCCGGCTCCGCAGCGCAACTCGGCGCGATGGCGCCGATGCTCGCCGACCTGGCCGGGGTGTCGTTCGACGACCGGGCCAGCCACGCGATCCTGGCCGCGATCGGCGATCTGATCGAGGGCAACCGGTCGGCCGACGAGGTGACGACCGCCATCTGGGCGTTCAAGGACGACCTGCCGCGCGGCGGTGCGGTCCGGGCGAACTGGATCCGCAAGATCAATGCGCTGGTGCCGTTGGTGGCCGAGGGCCACCGGGAACCCCTCACACAGATCCAGGAGGCGATCATGACCTGTCCCGACCCGGACAGATGAGCCCGTCCCGGCGACTGAACGGGAGGTCACCCCGGCCCGTCGTGGAGGACATGAACGAGCGGAGCGTGGCCGGATGAGCCGGGTCGCCTTCCACCGTCCGGCCCGTCACATCCTTCCGGCGCTGCCGACGGACCGGATCGTGCTGCCCGTACCCCCCGAGGTGCCGGACGCCTCGACCGGTTCGCACGCCTGGAACCTGGTCCTGCCGCTGATCAGCAGCGTCGGCATGGCCGCGTACATGGTCAGCTTCGGGCAGCCGGCGACCATCATCCTCGGCTCGGTCTTCTTCTTCTCCTCGATCGCCGCCGTCGTCTTCCTCTTCCTCGGACAGCGGCGTACCCGAGGGGTCACGGCCCGCAAACAGCGCCGCCGGTACCGCAGCCACCTGCGGCTCGTGCGGGACCAGGCGCGGCAGAGCGCCAACGCGCAACGCGCCGCCTCCGCGCTCGCCAACCCCGAACCGGCCCGGCTCTGGTCGATCGGCGTCGGCGGCCACCGCGTCTGGGAACGCCGTCGCGACGACGCCGACTTCCTCCAGGTCCGGCTCGGCCGGGGTACGGTCCGACTGACCACCCCGATCGAACTCGACGCGAAGATCGACCCGCTGACCGACTACGACTGGGAGTCGCAGGAGGCCGCCGAACGACTGGTGGAACGACTCGGCGTGGTACCCGAGCAGCCGATGGTGGTCGACATCGGCCGGGCCGGGGTGATCAGCCTGCTCGGCCCACCGCCGGCCACCGCCGAGGTCGCCCGCGCTCTGCTCTGCCAGGTCAGCGTCTTCCACGCGCCGGACGACGTGCTCGTCGCGGTGGAGGCCGGCGGGGACGACCAGTGGCAGTGGGCGAAGTGGCTGCCGCACACCATCGACCCGGAACTGCGCGGCGAGGCGGGGGAGCTGTCGCTGGTCGGGGAGAGCCCCGCCGCGCTCACCGACTACCTGGAGGCCGAACTCCGACGCCGCCTCGACCAGCAGGGCAACCGGCGCCCGACCACCGGCGGACCGACCCTGCCCCGGCTGATCCTGGTGTTCACCAGCTTCGACCCGTTCTCCGAGTGGGGGCGTGGCGAGCTGATGGCCGCCCTGCTGGCCGGGGCCGGTCCGCATCTCGGCATCACGCTCGTCTTCCTGGTCCAGCGCGAGTCCGACGAACCGAGCCGGGTCAACCTGCGGCTGCGGTGTGGAGCGGACGGCCAGCTCACCACGGAGGGCAGGGCGGACCTGGTCGTCACACCCGCCACCGACTGCCACGTCGACCGGGTGAGTCTGGGCATGGCCGAGCTGGTCGCCCGGACCCTGGCACCGCTGCGGCTCAGCGACGAACGGGAGCAGGTCCTCGCCCGCACCGTTTCGCTGACCGAGATGGTGCTCGGCGGCGACCCGATGAACTCCGAGATCACCAGCCGCTGGATCGGTGCAGGTGACCCACGGCTGCTGCGCGCCCCGATCGGCACCGACGGGGACGGCCACCCGCTGGTGCTGGACATCAAGGAGTCGGCGCAGGGCGGCTCCGGCCCGCACGGCCTGATCGTCGGCGCCACCGGCTCGGGCAAGAGCGAGTTGCTGCGGACGCTCGTCACCGGCCTGGCCCTGACCCACCCGCCGGAGCTGCTCAGCTTCGTGCTGATCGACTTCAAGGGCGGTGCCGCCTTCGCCCCGTTGACCGGGCTGCCGCACGTCGCCGGTCTGATCACCAACCTGGCCGACGACGCCGCGATGATCGACCGGGTGCTCGCCGCGTTGATGGGCGAGCAGCAGCGCCGGCAACGCATGCTGCGCGACGCCGGCAACATCGACTCGGTACGCGAGTACCAGAGCCGCCGCGCGGAGGGTGCCGTCGGCACCGACGGTCGTCCGCTCGACCCGCTGCCGTACCTGCTGATCGTGGTGGACGAGTTCGGCGAACTGCTCTCCGGCCGGCCGGACTTCGCCGAGTTGTTCGTGCAGATCGGCCGGGTCGGTCGAAGCCTCGGCATGCACCTGCTGATGGCCACCCAGCGGCTGGAGGAGGGGCGACTGCGGGGCCTGGACTCCCACCTGTCCTACCGCATCTGCCTGCGTACGTTCAGCGCCAGCGAGAGCCGTACGGTGATCGGCACCACCGACGCGTACAACCTGCCGCCGATCCCCGGATCCGCGTACCTCAAGGTGGACGAGTCGATCTACCAGCGGTTCCGGGTAGCGCACGTGTCGGCCGGGTACGTCTCGGCCGAGGAACGCGAACGGGCCAGCGGTGCGAAGCCCCGCAACACGGTCGCGCAGTTCCCGCTGCGGGGATTGACCCGGATGACCGAGGAAGAGCTGGACGAGCCGCCACCGGCAGCGGAGCGGGGCGGCCAGACCGAGCTGGGCATCGTGGTGGACCGGCTCACCTCGATCATCAGCCCGGTGCACCAGGTCTGGCTGCCGCCGTTGCCGAAGGCGCTCGCCCTGGACCACCTGCTCGGCCCGGTCGCCCACCACCCCGGCCGGGGCTACAGCGCGAAGCACTGGCCGATGACCGGCTCGCTGTCCGTGCCCATCGGCCTGCTCGACCTGCCGTTGAAGCAGGAGCAGGAAACGCTGATGATGGACTTCGGCGGGGCACACGGCAACATCGCGATCGTCGGCGCACCGCAGACCGGGCGCAGCACGCTGCTGCGGACCCTGATGCTCGCCGGGATGCTCACCCACAGCCCCGACGAGATGCAGTTCTACTGCGTGGACTTCGGCGGCGGCACGCTGCACACGATGGCCGAGGCGCCGCACGTCGGCTCGGTGGCCGGTCGTAGCGATCGTGACCTGGTCAGCCGGATGATCGTCGAGGTCCGGTCGCTGATCAGCGAACGGGAGCAACTGCTCCGCTCCCTCGGTCTGGACTCCATCGCCGACCTGCGGGACCTTCGCCGCGCCGGCAAACTGCCCGAGGGCGTACGCGCCGCCGACGTCTTCCTCTTCGTCGACAACTGGGGCGCGCTACGGACCGAGTTCGACTGGGCCGACCCGGTCATCAACGAGATCGCGGCCCGTGGACTCGGCGTGGGCGTACACCTGATCATCACCACCGGCCGGTGGAACGACATCCGCCCCGCCCTGCGGGACAGCATCGGCACCCGGATCGAGTTGCGCCTCAACGACCCCGCCGAGTCCGAGGTGAACCGTCGGCTCGCCGCCCGGGTGCCGGCGAAGGTGCCCGGCCGGGGTCTGAGCCTGCCGGGCGTCTACTTCCAGCTCGTCCTGCCCCGGATGGACGGCCAGGACAGCATCGACGGTCTACGCGCGGCCCAGCAGGACGTACTCGGAAAGATCGCCGCCGGGTGGTCCGGCCCCCCGGCCCCACCGGTACGCCTGCTTCCGGCACGGATCGACGCCGCCGAGGTACCCGCGCCGCCGGACGCCGCCCCGACCGCCGTACCCATCGGTATCGGCGAGTCCGACCTGAAGCCGGTGACCGTCGACCTGATCCGCGACGACCCGCACTTCCTCGTCTTCGGTGATGCCGGCTCCGGCAAGTCGACGGCCCTGCGTACCTGGCTGGCGGCGCTCTGCGCGCGCCAGTCCGCCTGGGACGCGCGGGTGGTGCTGCTCGACGCCCGGCTCTCCCTGCTCGACGCCGTGCCGCAGGACCACCTGGCCGCCTACGCCGGCGACCCGGACACCGCCAGCGCCTACGTCCAGCAGGTGGTCGCGAAGCTCACCGAGCGGCTGCCACCGGCCGGGATCAGCCCGCAGCGGCTGCGCCAGCGGGACTGGTGGGAGGGGCCGGACATCTACGTGGTGGCCGACGACTACGACCTGCTGCCCACCGGCTCCGCGGCCCCGCTAGCCCCGCTGTCCCGCTTCCTGCCGCAGGCCCGCGACATCGGCCTGCACCTGGTGCTCGCCCGCCGGGTCAGCGGCATGGCCCGCGCCATGGCCGACCCACTGCTCAACCGGGTCAAGGAGATGGGTTGCAGTGGCCTGATCCTCTCCGGCGACAGCCGAGAGGGCGTCGTGCTGGGCAACGAGCGTGCCGCCGCCCGCCCACCCGGCCGAGGAAGCCTCGTCGAGCGGTCCCAACCGGGCCGACTGATCCAGGTCGCGCTCCCGCCGCCCGTCCCGGAGACACCCGAGCAGGACGGTCCCGACACCGCCCCGGCGTGACCGCCCCGGTGTGACGTGGACGGCGTGGGAGGGCCGGCGTGACGTGGACGCGTGGATTTGCCGGGTATCGGCAGCCACGACCGTCGGCCGGCGACGACGAGCACGGGCTCACGGTCCGTCTCGGGGCCTGTCGAGCTGATAGCGGCAACGAATCACCCCGCCCGACGGCGTGAACGGTTCAGCTCGACAGGGCGACACCCGAAGTAGACGTGGCGCGCGAAGTAGACGTGGCGCGGCGGTAGCCGAATATCTGCTTCAACGGCGGGCAATTCGCCGGATGTGTTGCGTGGAGTGAAGCAGAGCAGAGGCGGCACACCGGTGGGTACGGACGAGAGCCGGGGAAGGGGAGGGGTGGCGTCCCCATTACGGGACGTCGGCATAGCCCCCGTATGAGCGTGCGGTGCCACGCCCTGCCGGGGTGGGTGCCGGATGAGGGACTACCGGCTGCTCCGTGTGTCCTGCGAGGCTGGGGCCATCGTCGCCGACGGCCGTGCACGGTCGTCCGGAGGCGGATCGGCGAGGGAGGGGTTGCTGTGGTCAGCGGGCAGGCGGATTTCAGCGAGATGTTGGCTCGGACCCAGGCGCTTGAGCACGAGGTCGCCGAGCTGGCGCAGTCGATGAGCAACTCCGAGGTGGTCGGGTCGGCGGCCGGCGGGGGCGTGACGGTCACGTTGGCCGACAGCGAGTTCCAGGCGGTGTACATCGACCCGCGCGTGATGGAGACCTGCGACGCGGACGAACTGGCCGACCTGGTGCTGGCGGCGCTGCGGGACGGGACCGAGCAGTTGCGCGTGCAGGCTGCCGAGCGGATGACGCTACTGACCGAGTCGATCAGCAGGCTGGCCGGGTAACAACCGATCGTGGACCCCACCGAGGCGACGCAGACGCCGGCCCGGCGGGCGGTGCGGTGGCGGTCGGACTTCGTCACCGCGTTCGTCGAGTACGCCGGGTCGAAGCCGGCCAGCGACCGGTTGTCGGTCAGGCTACCGACGCTGATCACGGTAACTGCGGTGTGCATGCTGATCTCCCTGGTGGTGGGGATCTTCTGGCAGCTCATCAGCCCACGATCCAAGGCCGGTGCGGCGGACCCGGGCTACGTCGCGACGGCGGGCTGGGGCTGCGACACCACCAACGACCACGGGTTCGACGTGCAGGGACGGACCGACCAGTGGCGTACGGTGGCCGACGGCGGATGGTCCGAGGGCGGCTGTCGGGGTACCTTCCAGACACTGCCGATCAGCAACGACGCCGACCAGTCGGTCCAGTGGTGGTTCGTCCCGTCCACCGGCGGGCAGTGCCGAGTCGAGGTGTACGTGCCGCGTGGCACGTCCGGCGCCGGCACCTGGGTGACCAGCGTCCGCTACGAGGTGCTGGCCGGTCGCGGCGGCGCCGCGTACGCCGAGTTCGAGATGAACCAGGCGCAGAACACCGGGCGGTGGGTGGACGTCGGCGCGTTCCCGCTGCGCACCAACGAGTTGGCGGTACGCGTGACGGCGCGGGCGGCGGGCGAGGCCGACGCGCGACTCGCGGTCTCCGCCGTACGTGCCACCTGCGGCCGGTGACGGCCGCCGGCAGGTAGTGAGCCGGAAGAGGGAGGGGAACAGTGCGAGGGCTGCGCCGGATCGTCGTGGTGTGCCTGACCGCCCTGGCCGTGCTCGGGCCGGTCGGGCCGGTCCACGCCGCCCCGGCCGACACGCCGGCCGGCTCCAAGTACTACGTCGTCGGTGAACCGATCGCCGGCCAGCGCGAGTCGCTGTACGAGATCTCGGCCCGGACCCTCGGCACCGGCCGGCGGCACCTGGAGATCTTCGAGTTGACCAAAGGCCGTCCGCAGCCGGACGGTGGGCAGCTCACCGACCCGATGGTCCTGAAACCCGGCTGGGTGCTGACGCTGCCCGCCGACGCCAGCGGTCCCGGCGTCTACGACGAGTACCCGGTGGCGACGCAGGCGGCCCCGCCGGCGCCCCGGGACCTGTCGACTCCGGGACGGCAGGGCGCCCCCGTCTTCGAGGCCATCGGGGTGTTCGCGGCCGTCATGTTGTTCGCGGTGGCGGTGGCGGTGCTCCGCGGTGGGCGTGGTGCGCGAGGCGCCACGGCACCGGCGGTGTCCGCCGCCCCGCCACCCCTGTCGGACCCGCCGCCGCTCTCCGACCCGCCCGCGCCGTCGGACGCGCCACCCGTACCCGGTCACCCGGCCCGGTCCGGCCCGCCGCCGACCGACGCCGAGCGCGAGCTGGTGCTGGCCGGGGCGCACTCCTCCGCACCGCCGGTCGTGGACCCGTATCCGGCGACCGCCACGTCACGGGCCGCGTACCTCCCACCGACGGCGCCCGAGCGACCGGTGGCACCGGAACGGCCGACCGCACCCGAACGACCGGCGCGACCGTCGCTCGCCGGCCGTCTACGGCCGGTGGGGCCGCCCTCTCCGGAACTACCGCGCCGGACGCCGTCGCCGTCCCCGGTACCACCCCTGCCGGAGCCGTCCGCCGGGCCGCGTCGACCGGAGGTCGCTGTCGACGCCACCGAGCTCAGCGCCGACCTGCGGGCCGAAGGGCTCAAGCTGAGTGTCTCCCTGAACGGGGCCCGGGACGGGGCGGCAGCGCCGTTCGGCTGGTACGGCCCGGGTGAGGCACCGCCGGCCGCCACCATGCCGCTGCTGCTCGGCGACCGCGACGGCTGGCGGCTCTATGTCGACCTGGTCCGCTGCCCGGACGTGCTGACCGTCGCCGGCAACCTGCCCGACGGGCAGCGCTACGCGCGCCGGCTGATCCGGCAGGCCCTGGCCGACGGCAACGAGGTGACCGTGGTCGGGGACGTCCTCGGCGAGTCGCTGCCGAACGGATGCAGCCGGGTGGCGCAACTGTCCGACGTGGAGCCGTCGCCGACTCCGGGCATCGTGATCTGCGCCCGGCTCGCCAACGGCGACGGACGGGTGGCCCGCGAGCTGCGTACGGCCGGAGTGCAGGTGCCGGTGGTGCTCGGTGAGGTGACGCCGTCGCGCTGGTCGATCTCGGTGCGGCCGACGGAGGAGCCCGGTGTCGAGCTGTCGTGAGTGGAGTGGACTACGAGGCGGCGCGCCAGCCGTGCGACAGGTGCCCGTGGGTCAGCCGACCGTGCGTCACGCGTCCCTGGGTCACGTGACCCAACTCGATCGCCATCCGGGTCAGCTCCGCCTTGTTCGTCACGTTGAGCTTGGCCCGGATCCGCTTGGCGTACGTGTTCACGGTCGCCTGGGACAGCCCCATCCGGGTGGCGATCTGCGCGTGGGTGAGCCCGAGCGCGATCCAGCGCAGCGTCTCCACCTCGCGCGGGGCCAGTCCGTTCTCGTCGGCGTCCGCCGGGCGCGACAGGTCGGCCGCGAACCGGTCGGCCAGTTCCGCGCCGATGTGCAGCCCACCGGTGGCGACCACGCGCAACGCCAGGCGTACGTCGGGTTGCTCGGCGTACCGGGTGATCACGCCTCGGGCCCCGGCCCGGACGGCGGAGAGCAGGCCCGGCGGCTGCTCCCAGGTGGCGCAGACCAGCGGGGCGCCACGGGTGGCGAGCTTCCCGATCAGCTCCAGCACGCTCGCGCCGGGCAGCGCCGGCAGGTCGATGAAGATCACCCGGTAGTCCGCCGGTCCGGCCTGCTCCAACTCGCCGACCGAGCCGACCGAGGGGCCGAGCGCGAGGCCCGGCTCGTCCTGCACCAGCCGCTCCATCCCGACCCGCGACAACGGCTGGTCGCAGACGATCGCGACCGTACCCAGATCCTGTTCCATCGCCGTACCCCTTCTCTGCCCGGTGCATCACACGACGGACGCGGGACTCGCCGTGTTCAGTGCGGTGATGGCGGGGACTCGCCGACCTCGGATTGAGAAAACCAGGTACCGCCGTCCGTTGAGAGGACGTGCAAGGGGGGACATCGAGGAACGGACGAGCGTCATGACCGGCAGGCCGCCGCCGACACCGGCTGCCCGGGCGCGCCCGGAGCACCGGCGCATCGACGGGCTCTACGACATCTGGCTGCGTACCGGCCCGGACGGGCTGCCGGTCGCGCTGCGGGGCAGCGGGACGCCGCTCGACGCCGGACAACTCGCCGACCTGGTCCGCCGGGGCGGTGGGGCGGGCGACGACGTCCGGATCATGATGGACGGTGGCGAGGAGCACGCGGAGATCTTCGCCGAGCTGGCCGGGATCCTCGGGCGGGACGTGCTGATCAGCCCGGCCGGCAGCGTGTTGCGGTACGACGGGGACCGCGAGCCGGAGCCCAGCCTGGTGGACGCCCGGGCCGGGCGGCCGGCGGAGTGGCTCGTCGTCCAGCCCCCGGCGATGGCCACCGGACTGCCCGGTTGGTATGAGACGACCGGCGGCGTGCTGCGTCCCCGGTCCGGTGTCGTCGCCGCGCCGCTGCCCGGCGGGCTGACGCTCGCCACCCGGGCCGACTTCGTGGCCCGCCGGGCCGCTGCGGTGGACCTGGCCCCGGGTCACCCGGAACTGACCACGATCGGGGTGTCCGTCCGGGGCGGCGGCTTCGTGGTCGGCGACTACACCGGCTCCTACCAGGTGACCGGTGGGCGTCAGCTCGCCGCCGCCCTGTCGGACGTGCCGCTCTACGGCAGTGAGATCCGGATGTGGCTGCACTGGCCCTCCGACCCGGACGAGCGGCAGCGGCTGCACGCCAACCTGGCCGCGTTCGCGGACAACACCGGGGCGATCGTGTGGGCGCCGGAGCGTACCGCCGCCCTGGAGATCCTGGAGAGTTGCCAGGACCTGAGCGCGGTGGACCGCGCCGGCGGCCCGGCCGAGTGGCGTACCTACCTGCCGCCGATGGCCGCCTCACCGCGCTTCGAACCGGACCAGGACGGCCGGTTGTCCCCGGCCGGGCGGATGGTCGTCACCCCCTATCCGGGTGCGCCCCTGGTCAGCGTCGCGCCCGCGCGCCAGCGGGCGATGAACTCGCGGTACAGCAGCCTGCGGGCCCAGCACGGGCTGTTCCGGATCGATCTGACCATCCTCAACGACGGTCGGTGGGCGGTGCAGTACGCCGACTCCGGGCCGCACGCGCTCGGGCCACGGGTGCTGCAACGGATGCTGCGCACGGCCGGCTGGCAGGGCGAGGACCTGCTGCTGCTGGCGAGCTATCCGGCCTCCGCCGAGGCGGGGGTCCGCCGCTACGGCAGCCGGCTGGTGGAGGGACTCCGCGCCGAGGTGTGGGTGCTGCCGCCGGAGGCAGCGTTCGACAGCGTCGACGGTACGGCCCGCGCCGTCGACGAGCGGGGCCGTCCGGTGGACTGGCAGCGCCTCGACCTGGACGACTCGCAGCGACGCTGGCAGAGCGACGACGGCGTGCTGGTGACGGCCGAGAGCAGCAGCCGTCCGGCCGGCACCGATCGTGTCGCCGGCACCGATCGCATTGCCGTCACCGGCCGTCCGGCCGACGCCCCTTCCCGCGCGCCGGAGAGCATCGCCGCTGTCCCGGACAGCGCTGAGCGGAGCACCGCGTCCGAGGCGACGCCCTCGATCGACCGGCAGCAGGCGGGGGAGCCCGCTCTGTCCACCTCGCCCTCGGTGTCCGACGTCCGGGCGTACCCGGGGTCGCCGTGGACGGGACGCCCTGCGGCGGCGACGTCCGGCCCGGTGTCCCCGGTCCCGGTGGTGTCTCTTATACACCTCTGACGCTGCCGACGAAGGC
>NZ_SISL01000030.1:0-29224 GCF_004307965.1 Verrucosispora sp. SN26_14.1
GGCCAGCCAACGCCATCCGGCGGGGTGGCGACCGGCGAGGCGGGTCAGTGCGGCGACCGCCCGGCCGCCGGTCGCCAGCGTCGTCTGTCGGCACCGCGCGGCCAGTGCCGGCAGCGGCGACTCGGCGGTACCCAGTGCGATGTGTCGGTGCGGCAGTTCGGCCATGTGGCCATCCTGTTCGCGTCGACGCGTGGACACCTGAGCGCGCGAACCGGAGTGCGGTGAGTACGCGTACCCAGGCGTGGGTGGGCGTCTGCACCGGTCGCGGTGGGTGCGAAAACCCGAATGTATCCATCGCCGTCAAAGGTTGAGGCGTTGGGAGCGCTCCCGTAGCATCCCTGACACGTATGTTAACGCTCACCTAACAATGACCCTCGCAAATGCGTCGGTCTACTCCGTGCTGGGAAGGATGCTTTATGGCTAGATCCAGAATGGTCAATGCCAGTCTGGCGTCGGCCGGTGTGGCGATTCTGGCGACGTCGGCAGTGGCCGTCGTCGCACCGCCGGCCGGCGCCGCAGCGGCAGGTTGTTCGGTCACGTACTCCGTGGCGTCGCAGTGGCAGGGTGGATTCGGCGCCAACGTCTCGATCACGAATCTCGGTGATCCGTTGACCAGTTGGACGTTGACGTGGTCCTTCGGCGCCGGGCAGACGGTGACGCAGTCCTGGAACACCACGTTGACGCAGAGCGGTGCGGCGGTGACCGCGAGGAACGTGAGCTACAACGGCGCGATCCCGACCAGCGGATCGGTGTCGTTCGGGTTCAACGGCTCCTGGACGAGCAGCAACCCGGCGCCGACCAGCTTCGCCCTGAACGGGGTGGCCTGCAACGGCGGCACGACCCCGACGACCCCGCCGCCCAGCACGCCACCCCCGACCACGCCGCCCCCGACCACTCCGCCGCCGTCGGGTAACTGCTCGCTGCCCTCGTCGTACCGGTGGTCCTCGACCGGCGCGTTGGCGCAGCCGCGCTCGGGCTGGGTGTCGTTGAAGGACTTCACCCACGCCCCCTACAACGGCCAGCAGCTCGTCTACGCCACCACCCACGACACCGGCACCAGCTGGGGCTCGATGAACTTCGGCCTCTTCTCCAACTGGAACCAGATAGGCTCGGCCAGCCAGAACGCCATGCCGTTCTCCGCCGTCGCCCCCTCACTGTTCTACTTCGCACCCCGCAACGTCTGGGTCCTCGCCTACCAGTGGGGCGGCCCCGCCTTCTCCTACCGCACCTCCACCAACCCGGCGAACGTCAACAGTTGGGGACCGGCGCAGACCCTGTTCACCGGATCCATCTCCAACTCCGGCACCGGCCCCATCGACCAGGCCCTCATCGGCGACAGCCAGAACATGTACCTCTTCTTCGCCGGCGACAACGGCCGCATCTACCGGGCCAGCATGCCCATCGGCAACTTCCCCGGCAGCTTCGGCTCCAACTACACCACGATCATGACCGACACCACCAACAACCTCTTCGAAGGCGTACAGGTCTACAAGCTCGAAGGCGAGAACCGGTACCTCATGCTCGTCGAGGCCATCGGCTCCCAGGGCCGCTACTTCCGCTCCTTCACCGCCACCAGCCTGGGTGGCACCTGGACTCCGCAGGCGGCCACCGAGAGCAACCCGTTCGCGGGTAAGGCCAACAGCGGCGCCACCTGGACCAACGACATCAGCCACGGCGAACTGCTGCGCACCAACGCCGACCAGACGATGACCGTGAACGCCTGCAACCTGCAACTGCTCTACCAGGGCCGTTCACCCAACTCCGGCGGCGACTACGGCCTCCTGCCCTACCGCCCCGGACTGCTCACCCTGCAACGCTGATCACCCGGCAGCGCTGAACCACCGCCACACACCCGGCGGGCCTACGACAGGCCCGCCGGGTGCGGTCGGAGGACGGTTGCCGGCGCGAGCGGGGTCAGTCAGAACGTCAGGACGACGTGGGCGACGGCGAAGTAGATGATCAGCCCGGTGGCGTCGACGAGCGTGGTCACCATCGGCGCGGAGACGACCGCCGGGTCGATGCGGAGCCGCTTCGCCAGCACCGGCATGGTGGCGCCGACGGTGGCGGCCCAGGCGCAGATGATCACCAGAGAGATGCCGACGACCAGCGCGATCTCACCGCCGACCAGGACCACGCCGACGGCCAGGCCGACCGCTGCCAGCACCGCGCCGAGCAGCAGGCCGACCCGGGACTCCCGCCAGATCACCGCCGGCAGGTCCGAGCCGCGCAACTCGCCCAGCGCGAGAGCGCGTACGGCCGACGTGGTGGCCTGTGCACCCGCGTTCCCGCCGGTGCCCACGAGCAGCGGGATGAACAGGGCCAGCGCGGTGACCTGCGACAGGGTCGCCTCGAACGCCTGGAGCACGTTGACGGTGAGCACCGAGGCGACGATGAGCAGCAACAACCAGGGTGCCCGGGAACGCGCCAACCGCCAGACGCTGACCGCCATGTAGTGACCGGGCCAGGGTGCCGTGCCGGCCTGACGGGCCACGTCCTCGGTGTCGGCCGCCTCGATGATCTCCATCGCGTCGTCGATGGTGAGCAGGCCGACGAGACGGTCCTCGCTGTCCACGACCGGCAGGGCGAGGGTGTTGGTCTCCCGCATCAGGCGAGCGGCCTCCTCGGCCGGGTCGGTGGCGCGGGCCCGGAAGACGTGGGTGTCCACCAGGTCGGCCACGGGTACGTCAGCGTCACTCAGCACCAGGTCCCGCAGCTCCACGACGCCGACCAGGCGGCGGCCCGGGTCGACCACCGGCAACACGTACACGGTCTCGGCCTCGGCGCCCTTGCGCCGCACCACGTCGAGCGCTTCGGCGGCGGTGACCTGCCGGGGCAGCGCGACCGCCTCCGGCGTCATGATCTGCCCGACCGAGCCGGGCGGGTAACCGAGCAGTTCGGCGGTCATCTGCCGCTCGCGCGGCGACAGCCCGGCCAGGACGCGGCGGGCCACCTTGGCCGGCGCCTCGGTGAGCATGCGGGCCCGGTCGTCCGGGTCCATCTCCTCGACCAGCTCGTGGAACGCCTGGTCGCGCAGCCCCACCAGGATGCGCTGCTGGTCCACGGGGTCCAGTTCCTCGAAGACGGCGAGAGCCGGGTCCTTGTCGAGAAGCCGGAACGGCACCCCGGCGGCGACCGCGTCGAGTCGGGCGAGTTCGTCGGCGATCTCGTAGGGCGGTCTGCTGTCCAGCCACCCACGGATCATCTCGAGGTCGTTGCGGGCGACGAGCTGCTGCAACGTCCCGGTCATCCGATCACCTCCGTGGGTGGTGCTGGTTCGGTGCAAAGTTTCGTAGCTACCCGGCGGACGGGCCGAGTACGCCGACAGGCCGCCTGGCGTGGTCCAGGCCATACCGGTCGCCGCCGAACGCCCCGGCGGTGGGCGTGCCGGCGCTCGTGTCCGCCCTGTCCAGGCGAATCGCTGTCGGTGACGTGGGACGACGTCCTCGGTGATCTCCGCCACGGTCGTGCCCCGGGCGGTGCCGCCCACCTCGCACGGAGTGGGTGGGATCCCGCCGCACCGGCGCGCCGCGCGCCGACGCCTGGCGGCCCGGGGCGGCCTGTCCTAACCTTGGCCGTACGAGGGGAGTACTTCCCACGAACCATACCGGTCAGTACGGCGCACCCCGGGTGTGCCTCGGGTGGTTGCCCACGAACGGTGGGTGAAGGAGACCTCGAACATGCACGGTGTTCGAGGAAGGCCCATGCCCGAATTGTCTTACTCCGCCAGTGAACTCCACTCCGTAGGCACGCCGTTGCTCTGGACGGCGACGATCGTCGGGGTGCTGGCCCTGCTGGTGCTCGACTTCGCGGTCACCCACCGCCCGCACCGCGTGTCACTGAAGGAAGCGCTGGGCTGGTCGGCCTTCTACATCGCTCTGCCGTTGACCTTCGGTGCCTGGGTGTGGTCCGAGTTCGGCTCCGAGCCGGGCGTCCACTACCTGACCGGCTATCTGGTCGAGAAGTCGCTGTCGGTGGACAACCTGTTCGTCTTCATGCTGCTGCTGGCGGCGTTCGCGGTGCCGACCGAGCTGGCGCAGCGGGTGCTGCTCTTCGGCATCACCGGGGCGCTGGTGCTGCGGAGCATTTTCATCGCGTTGGGCGCGGCGGCGTTGCAGACGCTGGACTTCGCATTTCTGATCTTCGCGTTGATCCTGTTGTTCACCGCCGCGAAGCTGCTGCGCGACGCGTTCACCGGGCACGAGCAGACGGTGGACATCGGGAACATGCGGTCGGTGCGGCTGCTGCGTCGGTTCATGCCGGTGGTGCGGGAGTACCACGGCACCAAGATGGTCGTGCGGGTGGACGGTCGGCGTGCGCTCACGCCGCTGGCCCTGGTGGTGGTGGCGGTCTTCGCCGCCGATGCGGTCTTCGCGGTGGACTCGGTCCCGGCGGTCTACGGCATCACCGAGGACCCGTACCTGGTCTTCGCCACCAACGCCTTCGCGCTGCTGGGTCTGCGGGCGCTCTACTTCGTGCTGCACGCCGCGCTGAGCCGCCTGGTCCACCTCAGCTACGGCCTCGCCGTGATCCTGGCGTTCATCGGCGTCAAACTCGGTCTGCACTGGGCGCACGGCGTCTGGGAAGGCGTGCCGGAGATCCCGACGCTGGCGTCGTTGCTGGTCATCATCGGTGTGCTGACGGTCGTGACGATCACCAGCCTGCGTGCCACCCGCAACGTGGTGCCGGGCTCCAAGGAGGTCGTCACCGAACGGCAGTGAGCCCCAGGCGCCGTAGCTGGTCCAGCTAAAACGGTCAAAAGCCCCATTATTGCCTTTATGCTCCGCCCCGAGAGGGGTGGAGATGACACGAGTAGGGGAACGAGCCGGGCCGATCCTGTCGGGCCGGTTCCGCGAGGACATCGAAGGGCTGCGGGGCCTCGCGCTCGTCCTGGTGCTCGTCGGGCATGCCGGGGTGGCCGCGCTGCCGGGCGCCTTCGTCGCCGTCGACGTCTTCTTCGTCATCTCCGGCTTCCTGATCACCGGGCTGCTCGTCGACGAACTGCGCCGGACCGGCGGGATCTCGATCACCGCCTTCTACGTCCGGCGCGCCAAGCGGCTGCTGCCCGCCGCCAGCGTCGTCGTCGTGGCGAGCCTGCTGCTCACGTACCTCTTCCTGCCGCCGATCCGGTGGTCCGAGACCGCCCGGGACGCCCTGGCCAGCGCCGTCTACGCGATGAACTGGCGGCTGGTCGAGCAGTCGACCGACTACCTGCGGTCGGAGGAGGCTCCGAGCATCCTCCAGCACTTCTGGTCACTGGCGGTGGAGGAACAGTTCTATCTGCTCTGGCCGCTGCTCCTGCTGGCCGCCGTGGCGCTCGGGCGTCGACGGACGCAGTCGATCGAGGCGCGGTCGCCGGTGGACGTCCGTGGGCGGCACCGTCGACGGTTCTTCGCCGACCGGACGTCCACCCCGGTGCTCGTGGCGATCGCCCTGGTCGGCGTACCGTCGCTGGCCTGGTCGGTGTACCTGAGCCAGGCCGAGCCCGCGCGGGCGTACCTGGTCACCACCACCCGGATGTGGGAACTGGCGCTGGGTGGCGCGCTGGCGATCCTGAGCGGCCACCTCTCCCGGCTGTCCCGTCCGACCGCGGTCACGCTCGGCTGGGCCGGCATGCTCATGATCGCTCTCGGTGCCGTGCTGATCGGGCCGGACGCGGCCTATCCGGGACACCTCGCACTGCTGCCCACGCTCGGCGCGGTGGCGGTCATCGCGGCCGGTCCGGGTGCCGGGCGGTACGGTCCCGCGCTGCTGCTGGAGATGCGGATGACACGAGCGGTGGGGGTGGTCTCGTACTCCTGGTATCTCTGGCACTGGCCCTTGCTGGTCGTGGCGGAGGCGCGCTGGGGTCCGTTGGGGACCGGTGCCGGGCTGGCGATGATCGTCTGCTCCGCAGTTCCGGCGGTGCTGACCCACTACCTGGTGGAGAACCCGTTCCGGTACGCACAGTTCTCCCCGGCCCGCACCCTGCGGATGGGGCTGGCCGCCACCAGCCTGACCGTCCTGGCCGGCATCGGCCTGAGTCTCGCGGTCCGGCCACCGACCGCCCCGGGTCCTCCGCACCTCGCCGGTGCGGGTCAGACGTCACCGGGCGGGGACCCGGCGCTGGTGGACCGCTTCGCCCGGATCACGCCCGACCCGCTGGCCGCCCGCGACGACCTGCCCGACGTCTATCGGGACGACTGTGTCACGCAGGCGCAGGAGTCGCGCCTGCGCACGTGCGTCTACGGCGACCGGGACTCGCGGGTCGAGGTCGCGCTGGCCGGCGACTCGCACGCGGCGCACTGGGTGCCGGCGTTGCAGCAGGTCGCGTCGGAGCGCGGGTGGCGCCTGGTCACCTACATCAAGACCGCCTGCTCGCTGATGACCGCCCCGACGGTCGTCGGCGGACGAGTCGACGAGAGCTGTACGGAGTGGAACCGCGAACTGCGGACGGCGCTCACGGGTGAGCGACGGCCCCGGCTGCTGATCGTCTCCAGTGTGACCCAGATACCGCTGGTGGCCGGCAGTACGCCGGCACCCGGGCCGTCGACGGCCGACGCGCAGACGGAGGCGCTGACACGGACCTGGTCGGAGCTGACCGGGGCGGGCATACCGCTGGTGGTCATCCGGGACACCCCGGCGTTCAGGGTGGACATGGCCGAGTGCGTCTCCGCCAACCGGGAACGCCTCAGCGCCTGCGCCCAGCCTCGGCAGCCCGCACTCGTCTGGGGCGTACCGCAGGAGCGGGCTGCGGCTGCGGTGGCGCAGGTGCATCTGGCCGACCTCAACGACGCGATCTGTCCGAGCGAGCGCTGTCCCGCCGTGATCGACGGGGTGCTCGTCTATCGAGACGCGCACCATCTGACCGCCACGTACGCGCGCCGTCTCGCGCCACGACTGGACGACTTCCTGGTGAGGCACACCGCGCGGCACCTGTCGTGACCCTCACGGCGGATTCAGCCTTCCGGGCTACCTGGGGCATTTAGTCCTTCTTGTCCGATTTGGCGGTGCCATGCTGAGCCGCGTACGAGAAGTCGAACGTCGTGGGCGGTCCCGCACCTGGTCGGCACCCGACCGGTGGGCACGGGACGACCTCTGATCTCGCCGTCTCCTCGTGGACCCGAGGAGTACGACACGAGCCGGCCGATTCCGGACAGCATCCGGGTACCCGCCGCCGAGGTCGCCACCCCGCGTTCGGGCTCCGCCCGGAGGTGACCCGCGCCTGCGCCGGTCCGTCGACCGGCGGGGCACTGTGGACGGTGGTCGACGGTCTGCTCGGACATCTGCCCAGCGGCGGTCGTGGTGCGAGTCGACCACGACCGCCGCTGGCGGCCGTGGTGCGGCCTGCTCCGCAGGCCCGCTGCCCGCCGGTCGGCCCGGCCGTCCGCCGACGTCAGCCCGGTCGTCCGACGACCCGGTGAAACGGTGCAGAGTGGACAAATCATGAAAATCGAAATATAAGGATTAAGAATGCCGATACTGCATGTGTCACATGCGGTGGTCGGCACGACGACTCGACCACCGTCCGGATTGGTCCTCAAGGGAGTCCTCACGTGCAGGCGTGGTTCAACGAAGGGCGCTCGCCGACGCTGCAAGACAGATACTCGGCCCGGCACAACGCGTTCGGCGCGCTGCGCCTGGCGATGGCGTGCGGTGTGATCATCGCCCACTCCGGGCCGATCGGGTTCGGGGTGGGAAACCTCGGCACGGGCCTCTTCGCGGGGCAGAGCGACATCGGCACGATGTCCCTCTACGGCTTCTTCCTGATCTCCGGGTTCCTCATCACCGACAGCGCGTTGCGCTCGTCCCTGCCGCAGTACATCCGCGCCCGCGCGCTGCGGGTGCTTCCCGGCCTGTGGGTCTGCCTGCTGGTCACGGCCTTCGTCATCGCGCCGCTGGTGGCGATCTACGAGAACGGCAGCCTCGACGGCTTCTGGGGACACCCGGAGGGCCCGTTCGACTACGTCACCACGAACGTCCTCGCGTCGATGGAGCAGTTCCCGATCTCCGGCCTGCTCGCCGACACCCCGTACGGGCGGCTCGGCGGAGGTCCGAGCGCGTTCGACGGCTCGCTCTGGACCCTCCGGTACGACCTGGCGTTCTACGGCGTGGTGGCCCTGCTGATGATGACCGCGGTCCTGCGCCGGTCGCCGCGTGCCGTCCTGCTGTTGACGGTCATCTGCTACGCGCTGGTCCTGTGGGACTTCCTGAACGGACCGACCATCACCGCACGCCCGCCGCAGCACGGCGCGATCGGCCCGTTCCCGCTGATCGGTGCCTTCGCCGCCGACTGGACGCTGATGCTCGGCTTCCTCTTCCTGCTCGGTACGGCCGCACGTCTCTACGCACACCGCATCCCGGTCAACGGCGTGTGGGCCGCACTGGCCGGCGTCGTGCTGACCGGCTCGCTGCTCAAGGGCGGCTTCTTCGCCGTCGGCCTGCCGGCCTTCGCCTACGTGGTGCTCTACGCCGCGGTGGCGCTGCCGAAGCAGCTGTCCAGGATCAGCCGACGGCACGACTACACCTACGGCCTCTACATCTACGGCTTCCCGGTGCAGCAGGTCATCGCCCTGGTCGGCGGCGCCGAGTTCGGGGTGTTCGGCTACACCGTGCTGAGCCTGCTCGGCACCTTGGCGTTCGCCGTACCCTCCTGGCACCTGGTGGAACGTCCCGCCCTGCGGTTCAAGACCGAGAGCGTGCGCGCCCGTAGTCGCGTCGACCGCGACGCGGAGACCCGGCAGACCCTGCCGGTCTCCTGACGGTAGGAAGGGCTCCGGCCGCGCCGGGAACAGCGAGAAGCGGTGGTCCTCAGACCACCGCTTCTCGCGTCTCGGTGTGGTGCGGGAGCAGCTCAGCGGTACGCGGCGAGCCGACGGCCCTCCAGGACGGTGGCGACGACGTACGCGCCGCCGCCGGCGACGGTGAGGACCCAGAAGGGACCCGGCGTACCGAGGAACAGCGCCGCCGTGCCCACCAGCGCGAGCCAGCTTCCGAGCAGGTAGTGCAGGACGTTGCGGCGGGCGGCACCCTCGGCCAGGTAGATCAGGCCCACCACGAACGCCGAACCGGTGGGCCAGAGGACGGTCTGCAACTCGGGCCGCTCGACGGTGCTCGTCAGACCGGTGATGGCGAGGAAGAGAGCGGTGAAACCGACGGCCCAGGCGGCACCGAGCAGCTTTCCGGTGAGGGCCTCGGCACCGGAGACGTCCCGCTGGGCCCGCGTGGCGGCCACGGTGGCGGCGACCGAGCCGGCCACGATGCCGGCGGCCAACAGGGTCATCGGTAACCAGCCGGGTAGGTCCACCAGCGGATCGGTACCGGAGGAGACGGCGGCGGCACCGTGTCCGAGCAGATAGGCGAGGGCGAAGCCGGCGTACGCGAGGCGGTTGTCGACCTGGCCTGCGGCACGGCGGGTGCCGCTGTCGAGGACGACGGTGGGCGCGATGGTGACGGTGGACATGGTGAACCTCCGATGCGGTGTCGTCGTCAGGCGGCGGTCGGGAAGGGCGCAGCGGTGCCGGCGCTCGTACCCGGTGCCTCGCGCAGCAGCGTGATCGCCTCGCGCAGCGCCTCGTCGATGGGCTGGGGACGCAGCCCGAACGTGGTGGTGGCGGCCGAGGAGTCAAGCACGAACGGCCGCGCGAACTGGTACGCCGTGGTCTGGAACTCGCGCAGCATCGGGGCGAAGAGACCGGCGGCCCGGAAGACCGGTGCGGGAATGCTGGTGAGCTTCGGCGCGGGCACCCCGGCCAGCTCGGTGAGGCGGGTGGTGAGCTGCCGGATCGTCATCGGCGCCGCACTGGGCACGTGCCAGGGACGGTTCCAGGCCCGCTCGTCGGTGGCGGCGGTGACCAGCATGGCCGCCACGTCGTTGATCGAGGTCCAGGTGTGCGGCACGTCGAGCGGGGCGGGGACGACGGCACGGCGTCCGGCGAGCAGCGGCTGACCGAGGAAGAGGGTGAGGATCGACTGCGCCTGGATGTAGTCGCTGGCGCGTACCTCGGTCACGGCGTGCAGGCGCCCGGCGCGCTGGGCGGCGAGGGCGTCGCGCCACATGTCGGCGCGCATCCGTAGCTTGGGATGCGTGGCGGCGAGCGGAGTCTGTTCGGTCATCGGCCCGCTGACCTCGCCGTACCCGTAGAGGCAGCCGGCGATCACCAGTGGCGCGCCGGACCGCTCGGCGGCGGTGAGCAGCGCGTCGGCCATCGGCGGCCAGTCGGTGAGCCAGCGGTGGTAGGCCGGATTGAGGCAGTTGTAGACGGCGGTGGCGCCCTGCGCGAGCTCGCTGAGCCGGTCGGCGTCCGTGGCGTCGGCGGCGATCCGCTCGATCCGGGCGTGGATCGGGCCCCGCCCGGACCGGCTGACGATCCGGACCTGCTCGCCACGCGTGGCGAGCAGTCGCGCGGTGGTCGAGCCGACCATGCCGGCGCCGACGATCAGGTGAACGGCCATCGAAGTCTCCCCTCGTCTTGAGAGCAGTGCTCTCTGTCGAGACCAATGCTCACCCATGACGACGGCTTTCGTCAAGAGCAGTGCTCTCGAATGTGTGCGACACTCTCTGGCATGCCTGCCGCCACCATCCGGGCCAGGGCCCGAGCCGAGATGATCAACGAGATCAAGACGATCGCCCGCCGCCACCTCGCCGCAGAGGGGGCGAACCTGTCCCTGCGTGCCGTCGCCCGGGACATGGGGATGGTCTCCTCGGCGATCTACCGCTACTTCCCGAGCCGCGACGAGCTGCTCACCGCGCTGATCCTCGACGGCTACCAGGCACTCGGCGACGCGGCCGAGGGGGCCGACGCCGAGGTCACCGCCCGCACCGACCTGCGCGGCCGATGGCTCGCCGTCTGTCATGCGGTACGCCGCTGGGCGCTGGCCCACCCGGCCGAGTACGCCCTGCTGTTCGGCAGTCCGGTCCCCGGGTACGCCGCACCGCAGGAGACCATCGTGGCGGCGTCCCGGACCCCGACCACCCTGATCCGGATCCTGCTCGACGGCTTCACGGCCGGCGTCCTGGCCGATCCGGGCCCGGACGAACTGCCCGTTCCGGTCCACGCCGACTTCGCCGCCGTGCGGGATCGACTCTTCGCCGGGCTGCCCGAAACCCTGCTGGCCAGGGGCTCCGTCGGCTGGATCCACTGCTTCGGCGCCGTCAGCTTCGAACTCTTCGGCCAGCTCGACGGCCTGATCACCGCACGGGACGAGTACTTCGACCACCAGATGCGCCGGATGGCCGACCTGATCGGCCTGCCCTGACACGGCTGTCGGGGGGACGGTGCGGTCGGCGAATGTGATCTAGCATCAGCTTTCCCGCCGTTGTCGTACTGCGGGATCGGCTTCCACTCACGGGAGTTCCTGGATTGTTCTCCACTCTCATCGGGGCCGCCTCCGGCCCCGGATCGTCCTCGCGTGTCCGCGTCATGGCCCGGGCCGCCGTAGCGTCGGCCCTGGTGCCGGCGCTGCTGCTCGGTGCCGGCGCACCTGCGGTCGCGGCCACCAACACGCTGACCGTCACCACGCTGGACCGCAACGGCAAGAAGGTCACCGTCACCACGACCGTGGTCAACCTCGCCACCAACGAGCGCCGTTCGGTCACGTCCAACAAGGCCAAGAAACTGCCGAAGGGCACCTACGCGGTGCTCGCCTCGATCCGCACCGGGGAGACCTCGACCCTCGGTGCCCGCACGGTCAAGGTCTCCGGGGCCAGCAAGACCACGGTGGACGCCCGCAAGGGCAAGCGGGTCTCACTCGGCCTCAGCCCGGCGATCGACACGGCCGGGCGGGAGATCCGGACGATGGCCCGGATCTGCACCGTAGGCAAGTCCTCGTACGAGCACGTGGGGGCCGCCGACCTCGGCGGCGGGCTGTACGTCGTGCCCAACTCGTCGAAGCGGCTGGCCTTCGCCGCCATGCGGTCCTGGGTCGACCACAGCGGCGCGTCACCCCACTACGTGGTCAAGTACCGCACGACCGGCGTTCCGAGCAGCCCGACCCGGACCTTCGCGCAGTCCTCGCTCGGCACGGTCGACGTGGAGAGCCGGCGCGGTCCGTCGGCGGGAACTCTCAGCAACCTGGCGGTGCAGCCGGCCGACCGTGCCTGCGGCGACGAGATGTACGGACTTCTGTTCGACACCGAACAGCCGTACCGGACGAAGCTTCACCTGTCGGCCGGCAAGTGGTACGTCAGGGCGCACGCCCGTGCTGAGGCGAAGGACGGTTCCGCACCGGTCGTCGGCAGCTACCTCGTCCCACGTACGGTCAGCGCGGGCAAGTCGCAGACCGTGCGGTTCTTCCGGTCCGCCTGGGGGCCGTCCACCCGGCTGCCGCAGATCAACTACGGCTGGCTGTCGTACTCGCTGAACGACATGTTCGCCGACCCGGGCTTCCCGCGTGACAGCGTCGAGGGCGGTGACAAGGCGACCGCGATGCTGAAGTTCGGCGGCAAGACGGTCAAGACCAAGAAGGACAGGGGCTGGGAGTCGGAAATGACCAGCCTTGAGTACAAGGTCAAGAAGAGCGGGTGGTACACGCTCACCAACGACGCGAGCCGGTACTACCCGGAGATCACCTTCCCGGCCGGGATGCTGTCGCCGAAGACCAGCGTCACGTACCGGTTCAAGGCGAAGCCGAACACCTCGGTGACCGCGCCCGTCTACGCGCTCACCATGCTGCCCACCGGGCTCGACCTGCACAACCGGGCCAAGGCCGGCGGCAGCACGAACGTCCAGTTGAAGCTGAGCCGCCCCAAGGCCGGTCCGGACGCCAAGCTGGGCAAGAACCCGAAGGTGAAGACGGTCACCGCCAAGGCGTCCTTCGACGGCGGCAAGACCTGGCGCTCGGTGTCGGTCAAGAAGATCGACGGCGTCTGGACCGCCCAGGTGGGTAACCCGACGTCCGGCGCGGTCTCGCTGCGGGCGCGGGTCACCGACACCATCGGCGGCTACACCGACGTGACGATCATCCGGGCGTACGCGATCGGCTGACGCTCCGGCCGTGACGACGACGGGCCCCCTTCCCGACCGGGAAGGGGGCCCGCTCGGTGACCGGATGCGCTCGGTCACCGATCTGTGGTGATGCCTACCAGTACTTCGGCAGCTCGTAGAAGTCGTCGCCGTTCAGGCTGTCGACCGACCGGTCCGCCATCCGCTCGGCGATGCCGACGATGCCGGCCTCGACGGCTTTGGTCAGCTGACCCTTCTGCTTCTGGCCCCAGGCGTGGGACTGGCCGCGCACCTCGAACAGGACGCTCGCGCTGCCGTTGAGGGCGAACGCCGACCGGGCCTGCCCGGCGTAGTCGCGGTCGAAGCTGTAGCCGTCCGACACCTGGTAGTGGACGTACTGGCTGACCCCACCGAAGAACGGCGAGCCCGTACCGGAGCCGTTGCCCGCGTGCTGCATCATGCCGAGGGCGGCGGCCAGCGTGTGCCGACGGGAGGCGTCCTGGTCGAGCAGCGGCCAGTCGGCGTACCTCGGGTTGCCGTCGACCTCCGAACCGAGCGGCGGGAAGTCCAGCGCCACCGTGACGTACTGGTCGGTCCCGATGTTCTCGTTGCACGGGCCCATGTGGTGCAGGTCGACGTAGGCGTGGACCTTGCCGAACTCGTCGCGCAGGTTGACGTAGAGGTCACGCAGGGCACGGGACTCGTTGGTCAGGTACATGCCGGGCAGCGTCTCGTTGGAGGGCCGCGTCGCGGGCGAGGGCTCGGCCGTCAGGTCCGCGCTGAAGTCCCGGTTGACGTCGAAGCCCCGCGCGCCGTTGCTGTAGTAGTACGGCGCGTTCGTGCCGGCAAGCTGCGGGAACTTCTCGACCACCTCGGTCCACGGGAAGTCGTTCTGCCGACGGTTCAGCTCCGCACCGTCGGGGTTGAACTTCGGAACGGCGACGATCGTCAGGTTGTCCCGGATCATCTTGGCCTGCGGGCTCCCACTGGACCCGAGGGTCTTGAGCATCTGGAGCAGGGCCTCGGTGCCGGTCTTCTCGTTGCCGTGGATCTCGCTCGTGATCAGGAGTACGCGGTCACCGGTGCCGACCCGCGCGGTGTAGATGTCCCGGCCCCGGTGGGACGTGCCGATGACGTCGACGGCGACCCGGCCGTTGCTGGTCGCCTCGATCTGGTCGAGGCGCTTGCCGAGCTGCTCGTAGTCGGTCCAACCGGAGTCGGATCGATTACCGGGGAGATTGCCGCAGTTGGCGTTCACGTTCTCCGCCGACGAAGACGGCGCGAACAGGGTTACGGCACACATTGTTGCGACAGTTGTCGACACCAAAAGGCGACGATGCATCAGACCTCCTACATCTGTATGAATTCGGCTGCGCGGTGCGTCGATCCGGGCGTTCTCCGGGCGGCTTTCACCTCATTTTCCAGTCATCGCGGGCCACGTATCGCCTGCTGGCAGGCGTTCGGCGAAGGGGCCCTGCCGATCGGATGAGGCAAAACTAAAGGCGTTGGTTAATGTGCATCGGTGTCGACCTGCGTTTTGAGGAAACTTTGAGGTTCGTGGTGGTCCGCGCGTACTGCGGCGGCTGCCCCGGAGCTATTCGAAATCGGTCCGCCGCGCAATGGCGGCGCTGGAAACACGTCCGACCGGTGTTAACGTCGGCGGGTGGACGTGACGCATCCCGGGCCGGGTGCCCCGGTCGCCGGGCTGGTGCTCGCGGCGGGCGCGGGCCGACGCTACGGGCGACCGAAGGCGCTGGTGGAGGTGCACGGCCGGCTGCTGGTGGAGCGTGCGGTGGCCACCCTGCGTGCCGACGGGTGCGACTCGGTGAGCGTGGTGCTCGGTGCCGACGCGGAGTCGGTGGGTGCTCGGGCCGATCTGACCGGGGCGGCGGTGGTCGTCAATCCGGACTGGGCCGGCGGGATGGGGTCGTCCCTGCGTACCGGTCTCGCCGCGGTGATGCCTACCCCGGCGGTGGCCGCGCTGGTGCTCCTGGTCGACATGCCGGGCATCACCCCCGAGGCGGTACGCCGGCTCGTCGGTCTCGCCGCCCCGCAGGTGCTCGCGATGGCGGGCTACCAGACCGGGCGCGGTCATCCGGTCCTGCTCGGCCGGGCACACTGGGTGGGCGTCGCCGCCTCGGCCGTCGGTGACGTGGGTGCCCGTCCCTACCTGCGCGAACGAGTCGAGCAGATCCGGGTCGTACCCGTCGGCGACGTGGCCGACGGCGGTGACATCGACACCGAGGCCGACCGGGTCAGGTTCCTCGCCGCCGGGGAGGCGGCGAGCGCCTGACGTCGCGTGCGGATGCCGCTCTCAGAGGGCGGTGAGGATCACCGGCCCGTCGTCGGTGACCGCGATGGTGTGCTCCCAGTGTGCGGCCCGGCTGCCGTCGGCGGACCGGAGCGTCCAGCCGTCCCGGTCCACCCGGTACTTGTCGTTACCACCGGCGATGAACATCGGTTCGAGCGCGAGGACCAGTCCCGGCCGAAGCCGCAGGCCCCGGCCGGGCTTGCCCTCGTTGGGCACGAACGGGTCCTCGTGCATGGCGCGACCGATCCCGTGGCCGCCGTGGTTCTCCATCAGGCCGAATCCGCACGACCGCCCGACGGTGCCGATGGCGTGGGCGATGTCGCCCATCCGGGCGCCGGGCGTGGCGGCGGCGATGCCGGCGTGCAGGGCGCGGCGGGTCTCGTCGACGAGCCTCTGGTCGTCCGGGTCGGCGGTGCCGACGATGAAGGTCACCGCCGAGTCGCCGTGCAGCCCGTCGATGTACGCGCCGCAGTCGACGCTCAGCACGTCCCCCTCGGCGAGCCGGTACGACGTGGGGATGCCGTGCACCACCGCGTCGTTGACCGAGGTGCAGACGACCGCCGGGTAGGGGCCGGGGGCCGACCGGGGGTGGTAGTGCAGGAACGAGGGCTTCGCCCCGGCCTCTCTGATCACCGTGGCGGCTATCTCGTCCAACTCCCGCAGCGACGTCCCGACCGTGGCCGCCGCCTGGGTCGCGGCCAGCGCCGTCGCCACCACCCGTCCGGCCTCGCGCATCACGGCGATCTCGCCCGGGGTCTTCAACTCGACCATCTCTACCTCTTCGTCGTTCGTGCGGGCGGGGCGGTGTGCTCCCGGCCCTGGTATTTTAATACCAGGATTACTATAGCCACATGGTGCGTACCCCGATGACCGAGGACGAGCGGGCCCGTGGCCTGGCGCTGGGACGCCTGCTCCAGCAGGCACGTGGCGGCCGGAGCGCCGCCGCCGTCGCCCTCCAGGCCGGCATCTCGCTGGACACGCTGCGCAAGATCGAGCGCGGGGCGATCGCCTCGCCCGCCTACTTCACCGTCGCCGCCCTGGCCAGGGTGCTCGGGCTCTCCCTGGACGACCTGGCGACCCGGCTCGCCGAGCCGTCTCCGGCCACCGGGCGACTCGCCTCCTGACCCCCGGCCCCGCGCGGTAACTCGCTGGGCCCTCCGGGCGCAGGTCGGCATGATGGTGCCGAGGGTCAGGAGGTGCGGGTGAAGATCCCGATCGACACCCTGGGTGACGCCCGCGCCGTGCTGCTGGTCGAGGGCGCCAGCGACCAGGCGGCCGTGCAGGCGCTCGCCCTCCGTCGCGGTCGGGACCTGGCCGCCGAGGGCGTACGGGTGCTGCCGATGGGCGGGATCACCAACATCGGGCATCACCTGGTCCTGCTCGGCCCGCAGGGACGCGGACTACGGCTGGCCGGCCTCTACGACGTCGCCGAGGAGGGCTTCGTCCAGCGCGGGCTCGACCGGGCCGGCATCGCCACCGCCGCCTCCACCGCCCGGATCGCCGAACTCGGGTTCCACGTCTGCGTACGGGACCTGGAGGACGAGTTGATCCGGGCCGTCGGCACCGACGGGGTGCAGGAGTTCCTGGACGCCGTCGGGGACCTGCGATCCTTCCGGCTGTTCCAGCGACAGCCCGCGCAGCAGGGACGGGAGTTGACCGCCCAACTGCACCGGTTCGTCGGCACCCGGTCCGGCCGCAAGGAGGCGTACGCCCGGCTCATGGTGCAGGCGCTCGACCTGGACCGGATGCCACGCCCGCTGGACGCGGTGCTCGACTCGGTCTCCGCTCACCACCTGGGCAGCAACGAGCCGGGCAGCCTGCCGCCGGGCCGGTAGGCCACGCACATCACGTCCCGGTCGCCGCCGGCCCAGGTCTCCTCGGTCGGCAGGACCGGATAGAAGCGCAGGTCCCGATCCTGCCCGTCGGGCCAGGTGCGGGTGAACAGGTCCCGGCAGGCGCGCCAGGCGAACTCACCCAACGCGGTCGGTGCCCAGTCCGCGTCGTCGTCGGCGTGCACGAACCCGTACGTCTGGTTGTCCGCCGTCGACGCGCACGGCCGGTAGCGGACGACCACCTCGCCGGCCTCCGGCAGGTGCACCGGGTCGTCGAAGCACTCGCCACCCTCGATGTCGAGTACTCCCGGGGTCTGCGCACTGATGAAGTGTTCGTCCTTGACCACGACGGCGGCCGGGGCGGAACTGCCGACCAGCGCGCCGAGCAGGACCGCCGTGCAGAGCAGGGCAGCGACGGTACGCAGGCGACGGCCGGTCCGGTCGGGGTGGGGCGGGGCACTGTGCTGATCGGTCATAACGCGGCCGAGCGTACGAAGGGGACGCTGAACGCAGGCGGAACATCGGTGTCGGGCGGATGGCCGGCGGGCCAACAGTTGCTGGTCACGGCGGCCTCGCGGCCACTGTTCACCCGCTCGAAAGGATCTTGTTGCCGCCCGGTCGGGCACGACTGCGCGAATGGCCACGGCGCGCCGGCAGGTGACGGACGACCGGCGCCGCCGTCCGCCTCCTCATTGAAGGGTGACCAGAGTCGTGACCGACCAGAAGGCTCCCTGGCGCAGCGGAGCGCGCCGGACCAAGATCGTGGCGATCGGTGCCGCGGCCCTGATCGCCGGTGGTGTGGCGATCAGCCCCTCCGCCTTCGGCGACGCCCCGCCGCCCAAGCATCCCGCCGCTGAGATCCATAAGCCCTCCCCCGTACCGGACCGCATCATCCTGACCCCGACCACCACACCGTCCACCTCGCAGCGCGTCACCTGGCGGGCCGAAGCGCCGGCCGAGTGGGCCCGCGCCGAGATCCTCGAAGCACCACGGGCCCTGGGTGACGTCGTACCGCCCACCGGCGCGGTGACCCGCCTCTCCGCGCTGGCCAGCACGGCGGTCAACACCTCGCTCGGGTACGCCTCGACCTACCACACCGTCGAGTTCACCGGCCTCACGCCGAACACCCGGTACACCTACCGCGTCGGCGACGGCAGCAACTGGAGCGAGTGGATCGACTTCACCACCGCCGCCGCCGACTTCGCGCCGTTCTCCTTCATCTACTACGGCGACGCCCAGAACTACATCGACTCGGCCGTGCCCCGCGTCTTCCGGCAGGCGTTCGCCGACCGGCCGAAGGCCAAGGCGATCGTCAACGCCGGTGACCTCATCGACCACGCCAACAGCGAGGAGCAGTGGGGCCAGTGGTACAAGGCCAGCGGCTTCATCGACGGCCAGATCAACAACATCTCGGTCCCGGGTAACCACGAGTACAGCGGCGGGCTGTCGCAGTTCTGGCGGCCGCAGTTCCCGTACCCGGACAACGGGCCGGGTAACCCGGAGCTCAAGCAGACCGTCTACTCCCTCGACTACCAGGGCGTGCGCTTCGTCGCCCTGGACTCCAACCACCAGAGCAACGCCGCCCTGATGGCCGCGCAGACCGCCTGGCTGGAGGGAGTCCTCAAGGACAACCCGAACAAGTGGACGGTGGTGACCTTCCACCACCCCGTCTACTCGACCACCGGCAGCCGCAACAACGCCCAGGTCCGCAACCAGTGGGGCCCGCTGTTCGAGAAGTACGGCGTCGACCTGGTGCTCCAGGGCCACGACCACTCGTACGGCCGGGGCAACGTGGCCACGAACCGTCGCTCCGCCGCCGTCCACGACGGCACGGTCTACGCGGTGTCCGTCTCCGGCGGCAAGATGTACCAGCTCAACAACGGGCAGAACTGGACCGGCAACGGTGCCGAGGTGACCAGCACCAGCCAGAACACCCAGCTCTACCAGCTCATCGACGTCGAGCAGGGCACGCTGCGCTACGAGTCGCGCTACGCCAACGGGCAGCACCACGACGGGTTCCTGATCCGCAAGAACGACCAGGGCGAGCGGACCGTCAACGAGCTGCGTACGCCGCAGAACACGGTCGGGCAGCAGGTCACGGTCGACAGGACCACGGTCGACGTGAAGGGCACGGTCGCGGTCTCCGCGTACGGCTACGACCCGGCCGAGAAGGTCGCCGTCCACCTGCGCGCTGCCGGCAGCACCGGTGACACCGGCCGGGACGAGGACCGCGTCGCCACCGTGACCGCCGACGAGCTGGGTCGGGTCACCTATGCGCTGACCGTGCCGACCAGCGCCAACGCGGGCAGCGCGTACGAGGTGTTCCTGACCAGCAAGAACCAGAAGATCACCAGCCCGGCCATCTCGGTGACCGGCTGGAAGGTCGACGTCCAGGCCCGCGCCCACTGCGTCGGCACCACCGCGCACGTATCGGTCACCGCCCGCAACGCCGACGCCGGTCCGCTGGACGTCGAGCTGGTGACGCCGTACGGCTCGCGGAAGGTCTCCGACGTCGCTCCCGGCAAGTCCGCCAGCCAGGCGTTCACCAGCCGGGCCAGGTCCGTGCCGGCCGGTACCGCCACGGTCAAGGTCACCGGAACGGTCGACGGCGACCCGGTGACGATGCGGGTCGAGGTGCCGTTCGACGCGGCGAGCTGCGACTAGTCGACCTCGGTGGCGGCGTCCTCCCCGGCGCCGCCACCCTCTCCCGGCCGGGCGAATCCGTCCGGCGAAGCCATCAGTTCCGCCCCAGCGAAGATCGACGGAGTAACGGATGAACACATGGAATCGTGAGCGGCTGCTCGCGGCGGTCGCCGCCGGTGCGCTGCTGGCCGGGTCGGTGGCGCTGGCGTCACCGGCGCTGGCCGAGCCCGGCACCAGCGGCGACGTGTCGGTGACGGTCGACATCGAGGAGATCGTGGAGCCGGGTGTGCTGGCGATGTCGATCGCGGGTGACTCGGTGGCGTTGACCGAGGACGGGTCGACGTTGCTGGTGCGGCAGTTCGTGGGCGGTCTGCCGACGGTGACGGTGACCGACACCCGGACCGCCGACGAGGTGCCCTCGGGTGCGGCGTGGGCGGTGCTCGGTAGTGCCACCGACTTCACCGGAGCCGACGGTCAGGAGCCGATCGGCGCCGGGCACCTGGGCTGGAAGCCGCGCCTGGTCGACGGCGGCGACACCGGTCTGGTCAGCGAGGGTGAAGAGGTCGTCACTGTGCTGGACGAGCCGACGCAGCCCGGCAACAACGTCGGCCTCACCGACCAGGAGCTGCTGGTCTCCACGTTCGACTCGGGTGCGGTCGCCGGTGGCGCGTACTCGGTCGACGCCGACCTGTTCCTGCGCACCCCGGCCGACGTCGCCGCCGGCGCGTACACCTCGACTCTGACCCTGTCCCTGTTCGAATGACCGCCGCCGGCCGTGGGGGCCGCGCGGGCGGAACCCCACGGCCCGGCGTGTTCCGGAGCGTTCCATGAATCACCGCTGCATCACGGGTGCGCTGCTGGCCGGCACGGCGACCCTGGCCGTCGTCACCGGCGGCGGCGTGCCCGCCGCCGCCCATCCCTTCGGGCCGCCCACGACGGCCCAGGTCGCCGTGGACGGTTCCCGGGTCGACCTGTCCTGGCAACCCGCCGAGGACGACTGGGTCGCGCTCGGCCAGTCGCTCGGCGCGTTCGAGGACCCCAGCACCGGCCCGGTCGCCACCCAGGTGACCGGCGAGCAGAAGCTCCGCGACTCCACCGCCGTCCAGGACTACCTGCGCGAGCGGATCACGGTCAGCCAGCAGGGCCAGGTGTGCCGCGCGGAACTCCAGCCGCTGGACGCCCTGCTCGCGCAGGGAGCCCGGCTGCGCTTCGACTGTCCGGCCCCGGTCACCGCGCTCGACATCACGGTGACCGCGCTGACCGACCTCAACCAGGCGTACCGCACGGTGCTGCGGGCCGAGTCGGCGACACCGGCCGAGGCGCTGTTCACCGCCACCGACGGCACCCACCGGGTCGACTTCACCCGTTCGGGCGGCCGATCCGCCCCGGCCGCCGCGCTGGCCGTCGGCGTGGTCGCCGCCGGTGGGCTCGGTGTGCTGCTCGTTGCCCTGACCCGACGACGTGACCGGAGTACGCAATGAACGACCTCAACGGGCTCGACGAGCGTCTGGTCGCCCTCTTCGACAACGCGGCCCTGTTCTGGGTCGCCCTGGTCGTGGCGGTCGGTGTCGGCGCCGCGCACGCGGTGGCACCCGGGCACGGCAAGAGCATCACCGCCGCGTACCTGGTCGGTACGCACGGCCGCTACCGGGACGCGCTCCGGCTCGGTGTGATCGTCGCGGTGATGCACACCTTCTCCGTCCTGGTGCTGGCACTGCTCTGGACCGGGTTGAGCGGCGTCGCCGAGATCGGCACCAGGACCCTCACCGCCGCACTCCAGGTGCTGGCCGGGCTCGTGGTGATCGGTGTCGGCGCGCACCTGATCCGACGTCATCTCGCCAAGCGGGGGCACCACCACCATCATCACCACCACGGCGAGGAACACCACCATCACCACGAACAGCCGGTCGACCCGTGGTCGCGGCGGGGACTGATCGCACTCGGGCTCTCCGGTGGGCTGCTGCCCTCGCCGTCGGCCTTCCTGATCCTGGTCAGCGGACTACTGACCGGCCGTTCCGTGGGCGCAGTGGTGATCGTGCTCGGGTTCGGCGCCGGGATGGCGCTGACCCTCACCGGCGTCGGCGTACTCACCATCCGCGGTCAGGCGTTGATCGCCGGGCGGGCCGGTCGGGGCGCGCTGATGGCCGGCCTGGCCGCCTGGATGCCGGCGATCGCCGGTGCGGCGGTCTGCCTCGGCGGGTGCCTCTACGTGGCGGCGGCCGTCTCGGCCCTCGCCGCCTGACCCGACGGTCTCGACCGTCAACGCCGTCGAAACTGGACTGACACGGCGGGTACGCGGGGTTACCGTCGGCCGCGTGACCCGCCACCTGCTCGTGCCGGGACGAGGAACGCCGCGACCCGAGCACTGGATGAACTGGCTCGCCGGCCGACACCCGGACTACCGGTGGGCACCCGAGCCGCCCGGCCCGCCGCTCGTCCTGCGGGACCGGGTGGCGGCGCTGCACGAGGCCGTGCACGCCTCGACCGAGCCCGTCGTGCTCGTCGCGCACAGCGCCGGGTGCGTCAGCACCGTCGTGTGGGCGGCCGCGCACACCGGACCGGTCGTCGGCGCACTGCTGGTCACCCCGCCGGTCATCGACGGGTACGAGCCGGACGAGCCGGGGGATCTGCCCTGGATCGTGCCCCGCACCCCGCTGCCGTTCCCGTCGGTCCTGGTCGCCAGCCGGACCGACCCGTACACCACCTTCGCCCAGTTCACCGGGTACGCCGAGGACTGGGGCGCGGACCTGGTCGACGCGGGGGAGGTCGGGCACCTCGACAGTGCGGCGGGGTTCGGCCCCTGGCCCGAAGGGGAGCGGCTGATCGCCCGCCTCGGCTGAGCGGGGCTGCGTATCCATCGTGGCCGGTCGATAATGCGACGGTGGTGAGAATCGGCTGGTTACTGGTCGGCGCGCTCCTCTCGGCGGTGGTGGCCTGCGACGGCACGTCGACGCCGGACCCGTCGGGCGCTACGTCGGGGCAGTCCGCTGCCGCAGCGACGCCGACCGAGTTCGTCGCCCCGCCGCTGCGGCTGCCCACCGTGGCACCCGGGGACGCCTGCCCGGTCACCGAGCCGCAGCCCTGGCCCCACCCGGACCAGGCGAGTCGGGTGCTCGGCCCCGGCCCGCTCTATCCGGTCGCCGACTACTTCCGGGACGGGGTGCTGGAGTTGCGGGCCATGGACCGGAAACAGGACGGCACGTACACGAAGAAGGTCCGGTGGATCGGCTCCGGCTATGCCGGGCCGGTGCTGGTGCGGGCCGCCCGGATCGACGGGTCGGGCCCGGCCGGTGCGGAGTTCGCCTACCTCGGGGAGCCGCGCGACGACGGGCACCACGCCCTGCTGGTCCGTCCGGAGAACGACCTGCCCGCCACCACCACGGTCGGCGGGCCGGGGTGCTACGCGTACCAGGTCGACGGCACCACGTTCAGCGTCACGGTGGTGTTCCGCGCCGCCCTGGAGAAGACTGGCTGATCAGTTCGGCGCAGTGGCGACCTTTGGTGCGTCGAGGTAACGCACGCCGGTCGCCTCCTCGGAGACCTGCCAGAGCCGTGCGGCCAGGGCCCGGTCGTCGGCGGGGGCCACGACCGGACGAGTGTGCACCCGGTTGCCCCACCGGAACAGCGGCGGGCCGTGGAAGACGCCGGTCTGGGCGGTCGGGGCGGTGGCGGCGTAGAGGAGCGGGAGGGTGCCGCTCTCGGAACTACGGGCGAGCAGCAGACCACCGATCCGGGTCACCGCCCATTCCCCGGCACTGTCGTACCTGCGGTTCATCGGGGTGCGGGCCATGCCGGGGTGGGCGAGGAGGCTGCGTACCGGGTTGCCGGTGCGGCGCAGTCGACGGTCGAGTTCGACGCCGAAGAGGGCGTTGGCCTGCTTCGACCGGATGTACGCCACGGGCGGATCGATGCCCGCCCTGTCGGTCAGGTCGTCCAGGTCGGGTCCACCGCGCAGCAGTCGATAGAAGCCGGAGCCGACGGTGACCACCCTCGGGTCCCGATCGGGCCGGAAGATCTCCAGCAGCAGGCCGGTCAGGGCGAAGTGACCCAGGTGGTTGGTGGCGAACACGCTCTCGTAGCCCTGAGCGGACCGTTCGTTGCCCTGCTTGGCGATCCCGGCGTTGTTGAGCAGCAGGTCGACCTGGCGGCCCTCGGCGCGTAGCTCGGCGGCGAACTCGCGCACCGAGTCGAGGTCGGCGAGGTCGAGCCGGCGTACGACCAGATCGCCGGCCATGCCGGCGCGGGCCTGCTCGCCCTTGGCCGGGTCGCGGACGGCCATGATCACGGTCGCGCCCCGGGCGGCGAGCTGCCCGGCGGCGATCAGGCCGAGTCCGCTGCTGGCGCCGGTGACGATCGCCGTCCGGCCGCTCTGGTCGGGGATGTCGTCGAACGTCCAGGTGGCAGGCATGGGCACCTCCGGTCGAGCGCAACGGATAATCTATCCGCTGCGTGGGTGTCGACCGTACCACGTGAACGGATAAGTTATCCGCTGTTGCTCGGGTGGATTATCCTCGTGCGATGTCCACGGAGCCGTCGACGAACGCCGAACCCCTGCGCGCGGACTCGGCCCGGGTGCGCGCCCGGATGCTGCGCGCCGCCCGGGAGCGGCTGGCCGCAGGTGACGCGGAGTTGCCGATGAACACGATCGCCAAGGCGGCCGGGGTCGGCGTCGGCACCGTCTATCGGCACTTCCCCAGCCGGCAGGCCCTGCTGGAGGCGCTGGCCGTCGACCGGTTCACCCAGCTCGTCGACGCGGCCGAACAGGCCGCCGCCGGGCCGGACGTCGCCGCCGAGATGGCCCGGCTGCTCCGGACCGCCCTCGACCACCAGCTCGGTGACCCGGCGCTCGCCGCCGTCCTGGCCGAACCCGCCGCCGCCCGCCCGGAGACCAGGGAACTGGGCCGGGCGCTGACCGTAGCGGTGGACCGACTTCTGCACCGTGCCCGCGACGCCGGGGAGATCCGACCGGAGATCACCGCCGACGACCTCCGGGCGCTGTTCTGCGGCCTCCAGCACGCGGTCACGGTGAGCGGCGACGCCGACCGGGACCGGTACGTCGAGATCCTGCTCCGAGGACTACGCGCCTGACGGCTCGGCGCGGGCCGTCGGCGGGTCGGCGAGGAAGGACTCGACGGCGGCGACGAAGACATCGGGTGCCTGCGCGTGGACGTGGTGGCCGGTCGGGACGGTCACCAGGCGCGCGGCGGGGAGGCTCTCGGCCATCCGGGCCATCGGCTCCTGCGGCAGGTGGCTGCCCGGCCCACCGGCCAGCATCAGCGTGGGCACCGAGAGGCTGGCCAACGCCGACCAGCGGGCCGGGTCGGGAGCGTTCAACTCCGCCAGCACCGAGGGTCTGATCTCCCGGTCGTAGTACGGCGCGCTCTCCGGCAGAACGGTGGGAACGATGATCCCGAGCGGCACCGGCGGCGGGCACTCCTCCAGCACCAGGGCGGTCACCCGCTCCGGTGCCCGCTCGGCGGCCAGCAGTGCCACGGCGGCACCCAGCGAATGCCCGACCAGGACCACCCGTTCCAGGGCCAGTCGGCCGAGCAGTGCCAGCAGGTCGTCGCGCAGCACCGTGAGGGAATACGGTCCGACCCGGTCGCTGCTTCCCATGCCACGCAGGTCGGGCACGTGGACGGTGCGGTGCCGTGCGAACGTCGGTGCCAGCGCGTCCCAGGTGGTCCCATCGCCCCCGCCGCCGTGCACCAGCACCATCGGCGGCGCGGCCTCCGTGCCCGACCCGCCCTCGATGCTGCGGTACGCCAGCCGACCCCACCCCATGTCCATCGAGCGGTACGCCAGCATGGCGGAAGCCTACGGCGGCGTTCCCGGGTCCGCTGTCCCTACGAAGGCCGCGCCGCAGGGCTTGGAGGAAACCCTCTTCCGCCCCGAACGCCGGTCCGCCACGGGTGCCGGTGCGGTCCGCAGTCCGGCCGGTTGGACGAAGATGGCCCGGCGGTCGACCGCATCTCCTCGGCCGTTGAGCTGGTAGCCCTCCAACCAGATCCACCCGTCGTACGTGGTCCGGTTCAGGACCCGGATCACGCGGAACAGGATCGGCTGTCGGAATTGCACGCTGGCCTCACGTCCCACCCGGAGCAGCTCACCGGCGCGGGGTGTGGTCACGACAGCCACCCGAGGAACCTTCGGTGCAGCAGCCCGGCCGGAGCCCACCCCATGTCCCGACTGGCCGCCAACATGCACGAGCCCAGGTAGAGCGCCAGGGATGCCGGTGCGTTGGCGTACTCGGCCTGCAACTCCTGGCGGCGTGTGCGGCAGGGCCAGGGGGCACCACACCCCGCGCAGGTCCAGATCGGCAAAACCGGCCCGTGGCTAGTCACGACGTTTCCCCGGGCCAGTGGCCCTGGTTGATCGGCACCCGGTGCCGCACTCGGCAGGGGAGATCCCGTCCGCACCGACAGGTCACTCGTTTGAGGATGTGGTTCCACGCCGGTCTGTGCCTTCGCGTGAGGGTCAGAGCAACGCCGGCCAGACACTCCTTGAACGAGACGAATCGCGTCATGAATCCATGGCATCACGGGGGGGTGTACAAAGACAACCCCCAAAGGAAGCGTCTAACCCTCTTTCCCATTGTGCAACTCCTGCAGGCCATAGCGTCAGTTTGTGGAGCTGCTCGGGTTGGATGAGATCCGTGATCTGCTTGGTGGGATCAGCAAGCAGCGCGCCACGATCATCGTGGGTCGCAAGGGATTCCCTGACCCGGTCGTGACGTTGAAGATGGGCCGCGTCTGGGATGGCAAGGATGTCCGGGCCTGGATCGCCGAGAACCGCCCCAGCCCGATCGACGAGGACTGACGTCGACCGAGCCGGAATGCAGAGCGCTCCCGGCGCAAGGAAGTCCCGCGTGCCGACGGTCCGGCCTACCGTCTACGGGATAGAGGCGCAGCGGACCGCATTCCGTCACGCTGCGGCCGTATGCGGGTGGCACCTGGTGCAGGCACTTGCGACGATGCCGGGTGCCCACCCGCCGGGCTGGATGTCAGTGCACGGCGCAGGCGATCAGTTGTCTGCGGAGTGGGCGTCGGCAAGGGCCTCGCCGAAGAGCCGTCCGGCTAGCTCCACGCAGCGCATCCGGGCAGGAGAGAAGTCGTACGGCATCTTGGTGATCGCTGTGGCGGCACCCATCTCTGCGCCCTCATCCCCGTTCAGGTCGGCCTCGTAGGTCTCGAAGATCTTTTCCTCGGCCGCGTCGAGACCGGCTGCCTCGATGGCCTGATTCAGGGCCATCAGGTGAGCGCATCGCTGTGCGGCGAGCTCTTCGACGCGCGGGTCGTCGGGGTCGACGCCGTCGTCGAGGGCGGCCTCGGCCGCCTCAAGACGGTCCTCCTCGGCCCGCAGCTCGGGGTGGGTGGCCAGCACGATGAACGTGCCGGCCTGGATGGCGGCGCCCAGCGGCCCGAAGATCCGTTCTGTGATCAGCAGGGCGTCGAGATCGGAGGGGCGCAACGCGCCCGGGGGCAGGTGGCTGAGCCGGTCCGTGACCAGTTCGGAGAGCAGCCCCAGTGGGCTGCCCACCGCCTGTAGGCGCTGGACAGCCGCGCGCCGACGCTTGATGGCGGCCTCCTGCGCCGCCAAGGTCTCCTCCAGCCTGCTCAGGACCGACTCGATAGGGGCGTGGTCCTGGGCAGCGTCTCCGGCGTCGTCCCGGGCACCGCCGAAGGCGGCCCGTATGTCGTCCAGGCTGATACCGGCATCAGCCATCTTGCGGATCCACAGCAGGCGGGTCATGTCGTCATAGCCGTAGCGGCGGCGGCCGTCCCCGCCGCGCTCGGGCTCCGGCAGCAGACCGATCTCGTGGTAGTGGCGGATGGCGCGTGGGGTGGTCCCGGCGAACGCGGCGGCATCACCGATCTTGACCTGCCGGGGAGGTGTGAGTGTGGGGTACATCGCAGGCAGCGCCTTTCGCGTGGTGTGGTGATCCGACCCCACCACATGCCGCTACGGCATGTGCAACAGCGGGCGTTTCGGGGGCAACCGAGGTGGCACACCGCCGTGCTTTCATTGGCCCATGGCGAACCCGGTGATTCTCTCCGTCGACGACGACCCGGCGGTCTCCCGGGCCGTCGCCCGGGACCTGCGGCGTCGCTACGGCGACCGGTACCGGGTGGTGCGCGCCAACGCCGGCCCGGAGGCGCTGGAGGCGCTGCGGGAGATCAAACTGCGCGGTGAGCAGGTGGCCCTGCTGCTGGCCGACTACCGGATGCCGGAGATGACCGGGATCGAGTTCCTGGAAGCGGCGATGGACCTGTTCCCGGCGGCCCGTCGGGTGCTGCTGACCGCGTACGCGGACACCGGTGCGGCGATCGACGCGATCAACCTGGTCGACCTCGACCACTACCTGCTCAAGCCCTGGCACCCGCCGGAGGAGAAGCTCTATCCGGTGGTCGACTCGCTCCTGGACGCCTGGTCGGCGAGCCCGATCGCGGCGGCCACCGAGATCCGCGTGGTCGGGCACCGGTGGTCCGCCGAGTCCTTCGCGATCCGTGACTTCCTCGCCCGCAACCTGGTGCCGTACCGCTGGCTGCTGGTCGACGACCCCGAGGGGGTGCGGCTGCTCGCGGCGGCGGGGGTGACCGAGGCCGACGTACCGCTGGTGGTCACCGGCGACGGCAAGACGCTGGTGGCCCCGGCGGAGGCGGAGCTGGCCGGGCTGATCGGTCTGAACGTCACCCCGACGGCGGACTTCTACGACCTGATCGTGGTCGGTGGCGGTCCGGCCGGGCTGGGCGCGGCGGTGTACGGCGCTTCCGAAGGGCTGCGGACCGTGCTGGTGGAGCGGCTGGCCACCGGTGGACAGGCCGGGCAGAGCAGCCGGATCGAGAACTACCTCGGCTTCCCCGACGGTGTCTCCGGCGCGCAGCTCACCGACCGGGCCCGCCGGCAGGCGCTCAAGTTCGGCGCGGAGCTGCTTAGCACCCGTGAGGTGGTCGGCCTGGACGAGGCCGGCTCGGCGCGGGTGCTGCGGTTCAGTGACGGTCAGAGCCTGGCCGCGCACTCGGTGGTGCTGGCCACCGGCGTGTCGTACCGGATGCTGGCGGCACCCGGCCTGGACGAGTTCACCGGCCGGGGGGTGTTCTACGGGTCGGCGTCCAGCGAGGCGCCGAGCTGCGTCGGCGCGGACGTCTACATCGTCGGCGGGGCCAACTCGGCGGGGCAGGCGGCGGTCTACTTCTCCCGGTACGCGCAGCGGGTGCACCTGCTGATCCGGGGCGCCGACCTGACCGCCTCGATGTCGCAGTACCTGATCGAGCAACTCGGCCGCATCGAGCAGGTGACCGTGCACCCGCACACCGAGGTGGTCTCCGCCGCCGGAGACGAGCACCTGCAACAACTGACGCTGCGCGACACCCGCACCGGCGAGCAGCGGGACGTGGACACCTCCTGGCTGTTCGTCTTCATCGGCGCGGAACCGCGTACCGGCTGGCTGGACGGCACGGTGGTCCGCGACGACCGGGGCTTCGTGGTGACCGGGCCGGACCTGGTCGCCACGAAGC
>NZ_SISL01000300.1:0-7441 GCF_004307965.1 Verrucosispora sp. SN26_14.1
GGTCCGGATACCGGTGTTGTATCCGGACCAATTCCCAACGCGGCCGGTCGTCGCCTGGGCCCGCCGCAGGCCGGCCAGGGACTTCGACACAGGCCCTAGGCGCGGGTCACCCGAGCCGGTTCCCGTGTCGCGGACCGTGGGGTGGCCGCCGCCAGGAACCGGCGGTACACCTCCTCGTAGCCGGCCGCCATCCGCTCCACCGAGAAGGTCCGGGCCACGTGCGCCACGCAGTCCGCCGGGTCGAGGCGGGGTGCCTCGCGCAACGCCGCCGGCAACTCCTCCGGACGCTCGCAGATCAACCCGGTCACCCCGGGCCGGACCAGCTCCGGCACCGCGCCCCGGCGCAACGCCACCACCGGCGTGCCGGTGGCCATCGCCTCCAGCATGACGATGCCGAAGGGCTCCTCCCACTGGATCGGCATGATGAGGCAGGACGCCTCGACCAGCAGCCGCAGCGCGACCTCCCGGTCGGCGTCGCGGACCACCGTGACGTCCGGGCCGAGCAGCGGTCGGACGACCTCGTCGAAGTACCGCTGCTCCGCCGGCTCGCTGCACTTGCCGGCCAGCACCAACGCCAGGCCGGCCTCCCGGCAGGCACGGATGGCCAGGTCCGGCCCCTTGTCCGGACTGAAACGGGCGAGCCACAGCACCGGCCCGTCACCGGCTGCGGTCTTACGCGGGAACCCGCCGACCTCCATCGCGTTGTGCACGGTGCCGACCCAGGGCAGTCGCGGGTTCAGCCGCCGTTGGGCATGCGAGATGGCGACCAGACCGACGCCCTGGTCGGTGTCGCTGAGCACGGTGCCGTACTCGCCCACCGGGTTGCCGTGCACGGTCGCCACGGTGGGCACCGCGCGACGTCCGGCGACCAGCGGACCGATCGTGGTGTGGTCGTGCACGACGTCGAAGTCGGCCGCGCTGAGCAGATGGTTCACCCGGGCCAGATGGGCCAGTTCGGGCAGTGACTCGCCGAGCCGGTCGTACTGCAACTCGTCGAGGGTGGCGAGGAAGTCGCCCGCGGTGCCGTGCGCCGCACCGGCGCCCATCAGGGTCACCGCGTGTCCCCGGTCGACCAGGGCGTCCACCAGGCCCGCCACCACCTGCTCCAACCCGCCGTAGCCGGGCGGGGGCACGGACAGCCAGGGTGGCACCACCATCGCGATCCGTAGTGGGCGTTCCCAGGGAACGTTGTCGGCCACGAGCCCTCCCCGTCCGTCTCCGCTGGCCCCGATCCCCGGTACGGCGGTCGGGGATCGAAGCGGTTTCCCGGTGCCGCCGCCGGCAAACGGGACACCGCATCGCGGCTCAGCCGCCCACGATCAGTTCGTCGCGTACCACCGACACCCCCTCGGCCGACCAGGCCATCCGTTCCGCCTGGTCGCGTTCCCACCACGACCGCACCACCCCGGTCAGGGTCACCGTGTCGCCGCTGACCTGCACGGTCACCCGTTCCGTGCCGATACCGCGCAGCAGGGCACGTTGCACGTCGCGGCGTACCCGGTCGCCGTCGGGCGGGACGGCGGACCGCACCCCGACCAGGTTCGTCACCCCGCGTACGCCCCGCAGCCGGCGCAACTCCCGCTCGGCGGTACGCCGTTGCCACCCGAACTCCACCTCGCCGCGCAGCATCAGCCAACCGGCGGCGACGGTGACGTCCAGGCGTTCGGCCGGCACGAAACTGTTCCACTCCAACGCCCGAGCGGCCGCGATCGCCAGTTCGCCGTCGGTGATCCCGTCCGGCCCGGCGGGACGCACCTCGATCTCGTCGGCTATCGCGCGGACGCCGCGTACCCGTCGGGCCGCACCGACCGCCGCCCACCTGCGGGCCGCACCGTCCACCGCACCGGTCAGCGTCACCACCCCGTCGTGCACGGTGACCCCGATGTCGGTTCCGCGTACCCGCGGATCCCAGTCGAGCTCGTCCAGTACGTCCCGCTGGACCCGGTCGTCGGTCCGGGCCGTCGCTGCCGTGGTCATGGGTCCCCCCATCCGCCTGACCTGCTCCCGCAGCGCCGAGCCTGCCCGAATACCGGGTGAGCGCGGGTCACCCGCTGCGGGTGACCCGTCCCGGGACCACGAAGAGGGGCGGCGGGTGCCGCGACCAACCCCCTTGGCCGCGCCACCCACCGCCCCGGAGGGAGGAAGCAGATCCGTGCGTCAGGACGCCTCGGCGAGCGTCACGGTCACCGTCGCCTCGGCGCTGTTCCGCACGTAGGCCACCTCGACCTGGTCACCGACCTTGCCGGCCTGCACGGCCCCGACCAGGTCGGTGGAGTCGTTGATCCGCTTGTCGCCGAAGCGGATGATCACATCGCCCAGTTGCAGGCCGGCCCGCTCGGCGGCACCGCCCGGAAGCAGGGAACCGACCATCGCACCGCCGCCGGGCGCAGCGTTCACACTCACCCCGAGCGACGGGTGGCTGATCTTCTCGCCGCGTCGCAGCTTGTCCGTGACGTCCTTGGCCTTGTTGCTGGGGATCGCGAAGCCCACGCCGATGTTGCCGCTGGAGCCCTGCCCGGAGGTGGCGATGGCGGTGTTGATGCCGATCACCTCGCCCCGCGTGTTGACCAGCGCACCGCCGGAGTTACCGGGGTTGATCGGCGCGTCGGTCTGCAACAGCCCGGAGATCGAGCTGGCCGACTGGCCGGGCTGTCCGCTGCCGGCCTGGATGGTGCGGTCCCGGGCGCTGAGGATGCCCGCCGTCACCGAGCCCTGGAGGCCGAGCGGGCTGCCCAACGCGAGCACCGTGTCGCCGACCTGCATGGCGTCGCTGTCGCCGAACGTGGCGGCCTGGAGGTTCGTGACCCCGTTCGCCTTCAGCACCGCCAGGTCGGTCTTCGGGTCGGTGCCGACGATCTCGGCCCGTGCGGTGGTGCCGTTCGCGAAGATCACCCGGACGTTGTCGCCGCCGTTGGCGATCACGTGGTTGTTGGTCAGCACGAAACCGTCGGCGCTCAGCACCACCCCGGAGCCCCCGCCGCTGTCGGTGCTGATCGACACCACGCTGTCCTGCACGGAAGCGGCGATACGCGGCAGGTCGGCACCGTCGATCACCGGCGCGGCGGAGAACGTGCGGTTCCCGCTGCCGCCGTCGTTCAGCATCAGCGCGAGCGACCCGCCGGCCACACCGCTGCCGAGCATCAGCACGAACACCGCGACACCGGCGCCGATGAACTTGGCGACCCGCCCCGGCTTGGACCCCTGGGACGGGGCCGGTCCCCACGGGGCGGGCTGGCCCGGGTAGCCGCCCGGTGCCCCCGGCTGACCCGGGTAGCCCGAATGCCCGGAGCCGCCGCTCTGGGTGCCGCCGCTCCAGCTCGACTGGCTCGGGTACCAGGACGCGCCGGAGTAGCCGGCACCGGATTGGGGGTAGCCGGACTGACCGGGCTGACCGGGCTGGCCCCCGTACCCGGACTGACCGGACTGGCCGCCGTAGCCGGACTGACCGGACTGGCCCGGCTGGGCGCCGTAGCCGGACTGCGCGCCGTAGCCGGACTGCGCGCCGTAACCGGACTGGCTGCCGTAACCAGACTGCGCGGCGTAGCCGGACGGGGCGCCGTAGCCGGCAGGGCTGCCGTAGCCGGGCTGGGCGGAGACCGGCTGGCCGGGCTGGTGCGGTTGCCCACCCGACGGCGACCAGGTGGGTCGACCGGAGGCCGGCGGAGCCGAGCCGGCGGTGGGTAGGCCGGTCATCGTGGGCTCGTTGTCCTGCCCACGGGTGCCCGGCGCGTCGACCGCCCGCACCGGGACGGTCGGCGCCTCGGCGGTCCGGTCGGCACCGCCGCCGGAGGCCGGAATGCCAGGAGAGTCGGTCCGCGCGTACTCGGCACGGGACAGCTCGGGATGCGACGGCTCGGCGTCGGTCGGTGCCGGCCGGCGCGGGTCGGACTCGTACTCGCTCATGCCTCTACCTTTACCCATCGCACTGCGTTCCGCCTTAGCCGGGCCTGAGCGTTCGCTGAAAATCATTCGTCATCGATGTCCGTGGCGGGCGCCAACGGCAGCCGGATCCGGAAGGTGGCACCCCCACCCGGTGTGTCGGTCACCTCCACGGTGCCCTGGTGCACCGACACCAGCGCCGCGACGATGGCCAGGCCCAGGCCGGTACCGGTGTACGACCCACTGCGTCGGGTCCGCGAGGCGTCTGCCCGGTAGAAGCGTTCGAAGACCCGTTCCGCCTGCTCGCCGGTGAGCCCCGGCCCGGTGTCGGCGACCTCGATCACCGCCAGGTCGCCGGGTTCGGCGCGCAGCCGCAGCGTCACCGACGCCTCCGATGGGGTGTGCCGCAGCGCGTTCGTCATCAGGTTGCCGATCACCTGCCGCAGCCGGGCGTCGTCGCCGCGCACCACCAACGGCCCGGAACCCGACTGGATCTCCAGCTCGATCCGCCGGTCCGGCGCGGTCGCCCGGGCCGCCTCCACCGCGTCGGCGGCCAGCACGGGCAGTTCCACCGGGGCGAGCGACAACGGCCGCTCCAGGTCCAGCCGGGCCAGCAGCAGCAGGTCCTCCACCAGCAGACCCATCCGGGACGCCTCGTCCTCGATCCGACGCAGCAGGTCGGAGGTCTGCTCGGGGGCGCGGGCCGCACCCTGCCGGTACAGCTCGGCGAAGCCCCGGATGGTGGTCAGCGGGGTCCGCAGCTCGTGCGAGGCGTCCGCGACGAACTGCCGCATCCGCTCCTCGGAGCGGCGGGATCGCGCCTCGGAGGCACGGGCCGCCTCCGCCGCCTCCCGGGCGGCGCTCTCGGCGGAGCGGGCCGCGAACTCGGACGCCGCACGGGCGGTGAAGGCCATCTCGATCTGGCTGAGCATCGCGTTCAACGCACGGGACAGCCGACCCAGCTCCGAGGTGGGGCAGGGTTGCCCGTACTCGGGGTCGGGCACCCGGCGGCTGAGGTCACCCCCGGCGATCGCGGCGGCGGTACGTTCGATCTCCACCAACGGTTTCAGGCTGGTCCGCACGATGGCCGCGCCGACCGAGGCGAGCAGGATCAGCACCGCCCCACCGACCAGCATGTCGATCAGGATGAGCCGCTTGACCGCCGCCTCGACCTCGGTGAGGTGCTGCCCGATCGCCAACACCTCGCCGTCGGACACCTCGACGTAGTACATCCGCCACCGGGTGTGCCCGTCCCACGACGTCACGGTCCTGGGCTCCCCCACCCGCTCGGAGAAACCCTGCACGTCGTCGGGGACGCGCGGCAACTGCTGCGGACCGAAGGTGTTGTCGTCGTAGTACGGCCGGGTGAGGCCGAGTTCCGGGTTCGCCAGCACCACGAAGTAGTCGCTGGGCAGCATCGCTCCCACCCGGCCGGTCTTCATCAGGGGGACCAGCGGACCGAGCGTCTGGCCCGAGCCTCGCAACTGTGTGTCGATCTGCCCGACCAGGTAGCTGCGGAGGAAGATCGTGGTCAGCGAGGCGATAACCAGCAGCGCAGCCGCGACCAACGCGAGTACGGCCGCGACGAGCTTGACCCGCAGCGGTACCGAGCGGAGTCGGGTCTTGCCCTGCTGGACCGGGTTCACGCCGCCGGCTTGCGGAGTACGTACCCGACCCCCCGCAGGGTGTGGATGAGCCGGGGCTCGATGGTGTCGACCTTGCGCCGCAGGTAGGAGATGTAGGACTCGACGATGTTGTCGTCGCCCCGGAAGTCGTAGTTCCAGACGTGGTCGAGGATCTGCGCCTTGGAGAGCACCCGGTTGGCGTTGAGCATCAGGTAACGCAGCAGCTTGAACTCGGTCGGCGAGAGCTGGACCCGCTGACCGGCCCGATACACCTCGTGGGTCTCCTCGTCCAGCTCCAGGTCGGCGAAGGTGAGGCGGGCGGGCGTCTGCTCGCCGGTGCTGGTGCGGCGCAGCACCGCCCGGATCCGGGCGGTCAACTCCTCCAGGCTGAACGGCTTGGTGACGTAGTCGTCGCCGCCGAGGGTCAACCCACGGATCTTGTCGTCGGTGGCGTCCCGGGCGGTGAGGAAGACCACCGGCGTACGGGTGCCGCCCTCGCGCATCATCCGGATCACCTCGAAGCCGTCCAGGTCCGGCAGCATCACGTCGAGCACCACCAGATCGGGCCGGTGGTCCCGGGCCGCGCTGAGCGCGGCGCTGCCGCTGGTGGCGGTGGCCACGTCGAACCCGGCGAACCGCAGGCTCGCGGAGAGCAGTTCGAGGATGTTGGGATCGTCCTCGACCACGAGCAGTCGGGCCTCGGTCTGGGTAGCCGCCATGCCGCCCATCATCCGCGCAGTCGCTGCGCCCATGCTGGGCGGTCACTGAAAAAACCCTGTGAGCGAACGGCTCAGGCGGCGAGCGGCATCTCGGGTCCGGTCGTACCGGTCGGCGACGGCCCGACCACACGCTGCGGGGGCCTCCACAGCGACCGTACCGGCACCGGCGCGGTGGGCGGCACACCCGCCGACGACGGTACGAGGTGCACCGCCGATTCGGCGACCCGGGCGAGCGCCCGACGGTCGGCGGTACGGGTCGGGTACAGCGGCGCGGCGATCTCCACGGTGACGGTCAGCTCCCGCAGGGCGAGCACCCGGCAGACCGACCGCAGCAGGCTCTCCGCGCCGAGGAAGGCCGGTGCCGTGGTGGCTGGTCCGGTCGTCCCGAGCCGGTAGCCGATCCGCAGCGGCACCACGGGCGCCCCGGCGTCGATCGCGGCCTGGAACATCGCCGGCCGGAAGCCGGTCCGAGGGCGGCAGGCGGCACCCGTACCGCACCAGGTGGTGCCCTCCGGGAACACCGCGACGGAGCGGCCCGCCCGCAGGGTCGCCGCCACCCGGTCCACGGTGGCCGGCAGGCGGCGCGGGCGGGTGCGGTCCACGAAGACCGTGCCCGCCGCCCGGGCCAGCAGGCCCACCAGCGGCCAGCGACCGACCTCCCGCTTGGCCACCAACCGGGCCGGGGCGACCGCCAGCAGCGCCGGCACGTCCCACCAGGAGACGTGGTTGGCGACCAGCAGGACCCGCCGCCGGGGCAGCCGCCCGCGTACCCGCAGACGCACCCCGCAGGCCCGGGCCGTGGCGCGGGCCCAGGCGCTGGTCAGGCCCGCCCACTCGCCGGCGGGCAGCAGCGGGAGCAGCGCGGCCACCCCGACGCCGAGCCCGAGCATGCCGAGCAGGGCGGTGGCCCGGAGCAGCCGTCGGGCCACCGGGACGGTGTGGGTGTCGTCGGTGCGGGACAGGCACTCCGGACCGCAGGTGGAGTCGGGTCGCCACAGCGGGTGGGCGAGCGCGGTCACGGTCGACCACCGAGGAAGTGCCGCCGGTAGCGGGGGTTCATCCGGTCCAGGTCGAGCAGCACGTAGTAGTCGGCCACCCCGAAGTCCGGGTCGTACCCCGGCTCGCCGCAGACCTGGGCACCGAGCCGCAGGTAACCGCGGAGCAGCGGCGGGATCAGCCCGGCGGCACCCGCCACCGGCACGCGCGGCACGCCCGGCT
>NZ_SISL01000301.1:0-7367 GCF_004307965.1 Verrucosispora sp. SN26_14.1
GGGCAACACCGGTGCACCGGTGTTGCCCGGCAGGGTCGGACGGTTCGGTGCGGGCCCGCGCTTGCCGCCCGGAGGCGCCCCGGCGCCGTTACCCGCTCCACCAGCTCCAGGAAGCGTGGGACGGTTCGGTGCTGGCCCTCTGCTGCCCGGCGTGGTGGGTCCGCCGGCGCCCGGCAGCGAGGTGCGGGGAGCGTTCGGTCGACCGCCCGAGCCCGGTTGGTGCAGGCCCGGGTTGGCCGGACGAAGTCCGGGACCCGTCACCGGCGGCGGGGCCGGGCCGGGTGCGACGGGCGTGTTCGGCGTGTTCACCGGCGGTGGTGCGGCCGGCGGCGGACCGGCCGGAGCGACCGGAGCGGTGGTGCCGGCGAGGCTGACGCCGTCCGGCGGGCCCGGCGGCGGAGCGGCGGGTGCGGCGGGCCGATCGCCCGTGTTCGGCCGGTTCGGCATGTCCGGCCGGTTCGGGCGCGAGCCGTTGAGCGAGGGCGCGCCCGGGGCGCCGCCCGGCCGACCCGGTGCACCGGGCCGAGGTGCCGATCCATAGTTGATGACGGCGTCGGTCGGTCCCTTGAACTTGCCGCCCCGGGAGATGTTGGTGATGTACACGTCGATGTAGAGGTCGGCCAGCGGCTTGGCGATGTTCTTGGCTCGCTGGTGAAACTCCGTCTGGACCTCTTCGTAGGACTTGTGCTTGTCGCCGAAGATGTCGCTGAAGGTGACCTTGGCCTTGTCCTCATCGTAGATCCGCTGCTGGTTGCGCTGCTCGGCCTGATATTCCTGCCAGAGAGCCAGCATGTCCTGTTGAGTGGTCTTGATCTTGCTGGCGAGCTGCTCCAGACCGGTGGCGTTGTTGCTCGCCACGGTCTTCCACTCGTCCAGCGAGTGCAGCGTCGCGCCGACCCGGCCCATGAAGACGCGGGCGGCCGGCGACTGCCACTTGGCGTCGAGCGAGTCCGCGTGGCGCTGGAGGTTGTCCCGGGTCGACTGGAGCAGACTGGCGGCGCGTCGCCACATCTCGGCGAGCGCGGTCGTGCGTTCGTCGCTCTCCTTGCGGACGTACTCCCACATCTGCTCGATGTTCACCGAGTCCCAGGAGGTGGGTTCGTACGGCGTGGACTGGGCGGCCCGCTCGGCCGCGTAGTCGTCCGACACCCCGGAATACATGTGGTAGCTCGGCGGCTGCCAGCCGTAGTAGTCACTCATCCCCGCTCCTCCGCTTCGCTGACCGGCCGACCGTCACCGCAGGTTCGACTGGTCGATCGCGAGGTGATCCCCGTGCAGACGTTCGGCGTCTCCTGCGATCACGTACGCCCCCGGACCCTCACCGACCACCTCGCGCTGGGCCCACGCCGGAGTCTCCTCGCGCCGATCGCCGGTCGGGCAGGAGTCCATACCCTCGTAGGGGTTCATCGGCACGGGGTTGGCGGCCTCCTGAGGAACGGTCCCGGCCGGATCGTCGGCGTTGCCCTCCTGCCAGGCGCCGCTGAGCGTCTCCTGACCGTCGACCCCGTGGAACGCGTTGAGGACGTCGTCGTTGGTGGCCTGGGCGAGCGCGTCACCGGTCAGGTACTCAGCCGAGATCGAGATGGCGGCGGTGCTGAGCGCGACGAGTCCCTTCATCGCGTCGCCCATCAGGTGGGAGACCGCCATCCGGCTCTCGTCGTGGCGGCCCCGGAAGAACGCGGCCTCCTTCATCCCGCCGCCGCCGAACGGCGCCTGTACGGTGAGCATGGGTTGCAGGCCGCCCTCGAAACTGGGCCGGAAGTTCTCGTCCAACTCCTTCTGGATTGCCTGCGCAAAGTCCTTGAGCTGCTGGATGTCGACGTTGATCTCTTCGTCGACGAGCCACTCGTCGCCCATGTCCCTCCCCCGATCACTCACCTGGCACCGGCGCGGCCGGCCCACGCGCCCCGGCGAGGGTCCCGCCTTGTGCCGGAGTCGCAGCCTGTGGGGCGTCGACCACCGAGGCGGTCGCGCAGCCGCGCACGATAATCCACTCTGGCCGACGGTAGGCCGTCCGGGCAACCCCGTACCGCGCTCAGGACCGTGGTGGAAGCTGCACCAGCTGCACCAGCCGGGTCCCGCCGCGCCGGGACACCAGCCAGCCCCGGCCCGGTGGCAGCGGCCCGGGACGGACGGTGCCGAGCAGCACCCCCTCGTCCCGGTTGCCGGACATCACGATGCCCGGTGTGCTGATCTCCCGCAGCCGCATCAGGACGGGCTCGTACAACGCCCGGCTCGCGCCACCGGTGCGGCGGGCGATGACCAGGTGCAGACCGATGTCCCGGGCCTGGGGCAGGAACTCCAGCAGCGGGGTCAGCGGGTTGCTGCCCGCGCCCGCCACCAGGTCGTAGTCGTCGACCAGCACGTACAGGTCGGGGCCCTTCCACCAGTCGCGGGCCCGCAACCGTTCCGCGCTGATGTCCGGCGGCGGCAGCCGGTCCCGCATCACGGCGGCGACCTCGGTCACGATGCCCTCGGTGACCTGTGCCGTCGAGCCGTACCCGATCAGGTGCGGCGAGTCGATGTCACCGAGCAGACTGCGTCGGTAGTCCACGAGGACCAGCCGCGCCTGGGTCAGCTCGTTGCGGTCGACGATCGTCTGCGCCAGCGCCCGCAGGAACGTGCTCTTACCCGACTCGCCGTCGCCGAACAGGATGAAGTGCGGGTCGGCGGCGAAGTCCAGGTGCACCGGCTGCAGGTCCACCTCGGCGATGCCGATCGGCACCCCCGGGCGGCCGGTGTCCAGCAGGCTGCCGTAGGGGACCACCGGCGGAAGCAGCCGAATCGGCGGGGCACCCGGCCCCTGCCAGGCGGCGGCCAGGTCGGTGACCAGCTTGCGTGCCCCCTCGGGCAGGGTCTCCGCCTCCTGCGAGCTGTCGGTCCGGGGCAGCGCCGCAAGGAACTGCTGGCCGTCCGGCGTGATGCCGCGTCCCGGTGACTTGTCCGGCACGTTCATCGCCGCCCGGCGATCCAGGTTGGAGTCGCTCGCGTCGGCCAGCCACAGCTCCAACCGGGTCCCGAAGACGTCCCGGACGGCCGGACGCAGGTCCATCCACCGTCCGGCGGTGACGATCAGGTGGATGCCGAAGGAGAGACCACGGTTGGCGATGTCGTTGATGGTGGGTTCGAGGTCCTCGAATTCCGACCGCAGCGTGGCCCAGCCGTCGATGACCAGGAAGACGTCGCCGAACGGGTCGTCGTCGTGCTGCCCGTGGCGTCGCGCCCGCCGGTACTCGGACATCGAGTCCACGCCGCGCTCGGCGAACCGGCGCTCCCGCTCGCCCATCAGCAACTGCAACTCGGCCACGGTACGCCGCACCAGGCCGGCGTCGAGGCGGGTCGCCACCGAGCCGACGTGCGGCAGCTCGCGCAACGAGGAGAGCGCGCTGCTGCCCAGGTCGAGGCAGTACACCTGGGCTTCCCGAGGGGTGTGCGTCAGGGCCAGCGAGGTGACCACGGTACGCAGCAGGGTGCTCTTGCCGCTCTGCGGACCTCCGACGATCACCGCGTGTCCGGCCGCCCCGCCCAGGTCGAACCAGAGCACGTCCCGGCGTTGCTCGAACGGCTTGTCGACGATGCCCACCGCCACCTGCAACTCGCCCAGCAGACCGGCGTGCGCCACGGTCACCCCGCGCGCCGGGTCGGCCGTCAACGGCGGCAGCAACTGGTCCAGGGTCGGCGGCTCGGCCAGCGGCGGCAGCCACACCTGGTGGGCCGGTTTGCCCCGACCGGCGAGCCGGCCGACCAGGATGTCCAACACGCTCTCGCCGACCCCGTCGACCGGATCCGGTGTCTCCTCCGGCTTCGGCGTGCGGGTCACCGGCGGCGCGACGTAGGCGGTGGTGTACTCGCGTACCCGGTCCCCGCCGTCACCCGCCGCGACCGCAGCGGCGATCTTGCTCCGGTACGCGCCGGAGACGTACGCGGCCTTGAACCGCACCAACGGCTCGGTGCCGAACCGCAGGTAGCCGTGCCCCGGCGACCGGGGCAGCTCGTACGCGTCGGTGGCACCGAGCACCACCCGCGACTCCATCGCGGAGAAGGTCCGCAGACCGATCCGGTACGACAGATGGGTGTCCAGCCCCCGCAACCGCCCCTCCTCCAACCGCTGGCTGGCCAGCAGCAGATGCACGCCGAGCGACCGGCCGACCCGGCCGATCTGCACGAACATGTCGATGAAGTCGGGCTTCGCGGTGAGCAGCTCGGAGAACTCGTCACAGATGATCAGCAGGCTCGGCAACGGCGACAGCGGCGCACCCGCCGCCCGGGCCTTCTCGTAGTCGCGCTGCGAGGCGTAGTTGCCGGCGGCCCGCAGCAACTCCTGCCGACGGACCAGCTCACCGTTGATGGAGTCGGTCATCCGGTCCACCAGCGGCAGCTCGTCGGCCAGGTTGGTGATCACCGCGCTGGTGTGCGGCAACCCGTCCAGCCGGGTGAAGGTGGCGCCGCCCTTGAAGTCGACCAGGACGAAGTTGAGGCTCTCCGACGAGTGGGTGGCCGCCAGCGCCAGCACCAGGGTCCGCAGCAGCTCGGACTTGCCGGACCCGGTCGCGCCGATGAGCAGCCCGTGCGGCCCCATGCCGTCCTGCGCGGACTCCTTCAGGTCCAGCTCCACCGGCCCGCCGTCGCTGCCGATCCCGATCGGCACCCGCAACTTGTCGCGGTTGGGACGCGGCTGCCAGCCCTGGTCGACGTCGAACTCGTACGGGTCGCCGATGTCGAGCAGGTCGGCCAGGCCCAACTCGCCGGTCAACGGGGTGTCGCCGCCGCTGCGCGAGGCGGCCGACAGACGCAGCGGAGCCAACTGCATGGCCAGCGCCTCGACCTCGGCCGGCCGGCAGTCGTCGGCCCGCCCGATCTCCGCCGGCCCGTCCACCGTGACACTGTCCAGCCGGCGGTCCGCCGACACCTCCAGCACCAGCCGCGCCCGGTCGAGCAGACGCGGCGCCGGAGTGGAGAGGTCGAGCAGGGTCACACCCTCCACCCCGCCCTCGGTCATCAGATGGTCGGAACCGGCGGTGTCACCGCCGTCCACGACCACCAGAACGTGTGGCCCGGGGACCTGCTGACCGCCACCGCTGGCGTTGAACCGGGGCCGGCTGGCGAGTACGTCGTCGAGCATCGCCTCCAGGCCGGTCACCGAGGGCGACACCAACCGCAGTTGCCCCAACGCGTCGGTACGCGACGGGTGCAGGGCGTGCGGCAACCACTTCGTCCACTCCCACCCGGCCCGCCGATCCGGCGCCACGCAGATCGCGATCAGCATGTCGTCCGGTGCGTGGAACGCGGCGGCCTGGGCGAGCACCGCCCGGACCATGCCCCGCGCCGCCTCGACGTCGCCGCGCAGGTGCACCCGGGCGAACCCGTTCAGCGCCATGGTCACCGGCAGGTCGGGCACCTCACCGTAGGTGGTGAGGAAACGGCGCAACGCCAGCGCGCACATCGGCTCCAACTTCTCCAGCGACGTGGCCGGCGGCGGCACCAGGGGCGTGGCCAGTTCCTGCGGGCCCAGGCCGATCCGGACCGTACCGAAGTCCACGTCGCCGCGCCGGCGCTCCCACAACCGCTGCCCCAACGGCAGCGACCAGAGGATGTCCGGGTCCGGGTGCCGATAGAAGGCCGCCTCGCGCTGCTTGCGGATCGTCTTCAACACCCGACGACGCTGCCGCGACAGGTGCGTCATGTACTCCCGGCGTCGCTGGAGCATCTCCTGCTTTCCCGGCCCGCCCGCGTTGTTGCTCAACTGCGAACCGAGCATGCCGATGGCGGAGAGCCCGAACAGGCCACCGGTGACGTACCCGAGAGTCGAACCGCCCCGACCCGCGAACATCAGGGCCATCGCGAACGAACCGGCGAGCATCGGCAGCATCATCATCATCTGCCCCCAGGCCTTACCGGTCGGCGCCGGCACCTCGGGCGGTGCCTCCAGGAGCACCTCGCCGGAGGGATACTCCGGTTCCGGCTGCCGGGCGGGTCGTTTGACGACCACGGTGCTCACGTGACAGACCTCCGTTGCCTCTCGCGGGCATGGTGCGTACGCCCGACACCCCCGTGCGCTCGGCCGTCGCGGAGAACCGGCACCCGCGTCACCGGCACATGGTAGGTAGCCTTCTCCCGTCAGGACAGCCGCGGGCCCATCGGCCCGCTCCGCGTACCGAGGGGTCGTCAGTGGTCACCCAGGCCGGAACCGGACTCGCGCGCATCGCCGTCGTCGCCCCCCACCGACGGCTGGACCTCGCCCTGCCCGAGCATCTGCCGCTCGTCGGACTGATGCCCGCGGTGCTGCGCCAGGCCGACGAGGAACCGTCGGACGGCACCGGCCACGGCGGGTGGATGCTGCGCCGCAGCGACGGTAGCGCCGTCGACCTGACCCGTACGCTCGCCGCCCAGAGCATCCGCGACGGCGAGACGCTGCACCTGGTGCCGCGCCGCACCGAGTGGCCGGAGCTGGCGTACGACGACCTCATGGAGGCCGTCGCCGACGGCGCCCGGCGTCGCGGCGTCGCCTGGACCCCGTTCGCGACCCGACTGACCGGCCTGATCGTGGCGGGTGTGCTGCTCCTGCTCGGCCTGGTCGTGATCGTCACCTCCACCCAGCCCGGCTGGCTCGGTGGCGCGGTCGCGCTCGGCACCGCCGCGGTGCTGCTGGCCGGCGGGATCGTGCTGTCCCGCGCGATGGCCGACTCGCTGGCCGGAGCGGTCGTCGCCGCCGCCGGGTTGCCCTACGCCTTCGTCGGCGGCGTGCTGGTGATCGGCTCCGGTGAGTCGGTCTGGGCGCTGGGCGCGCCGCACGTGCTGCTCGGCTCCGCCGTGCTGCTGCTCTCCGGCCTGCTCGGTCTGCTCGGCGTCGGTGACGCGACCCGGGTCTTCGTCGCCGCCGTCTTCGTCGGGTTCTGGGGCATGGTCGGCGGGCTGCTCGCCTTCGGCACGATGGACGCCGCCCAGGGCGCCGCCGTCGTGGTCAGCGCGGTGGCCCTCCTGCTGCCGGCCATGCCGCTGCTCTCCGTACGGCTCGGCAAGATGCCGATGCCGGCGCTGCCGCGTACCGCCGAGGACCTGCTGCGGGACGAGCCGCAGCCCAAGCGGGAGATCGTCTACCAGGCCACCGCTCGCGCCGACGAGGTGCTCACCGGCATGATCTTCGGGGCCTTCGTCGTCACCGTCAGTTGCCTGGTCGTACTCACCGCCACCGGCACCGTCTCCGCGCTGCTGCTGGCCGGGGTGATCTCGCTCGGCTACCTGCTGCGGGCCCGGCTGGTGGCGACGGTCCGGCACCGGGTGCCGATGCTCGCCGCCGGCCTGGTGGGCCTGGGCCTGCTGCCCCTGGTCGGCGCGGCCGACGCGTCGACGGCCGCGCGGGTGCTGGC
>NZ_SISL01000302.1:0-7356 GCF_004307965.1 Verrucosispora sp. SN26_14.1
GACGCGGCCCGGACCGAACGCCGACCGGAGCCCGCACCTCGGCCGGACCGGCGGTGCCGGTCCGCTGGACGCGGTCACCCGGCGGCGGACCGGCGACCACGACCAGCCGGACTCCGGCGAGCACCAGGGAGGCGCCCACGATGGCGGCACCAGTCGCACCAGTCGCCGGCCACGGCACCCGGACCACTGCGGCCACCGCGCCGCACCCGGCCCGGCCACCGGCCCGACAGGTCGCCGGACCGAGCCCGGCACCCTTCACAGTCGCCGCGTCGGTGCCCGCCGGCCCGGTTCCGCGCCCGGTCGTGACCCGCGCGGCGAGTATCGGCACGTCCACCAGCACCGCAGCACCGGTCCAGCGCACCCCGCGCGGCAGCACGTCGACGGCGCCGCATCCCGCCCGGACGGTCCAACGGACCGGACCGGTGACGGCCGGCTCCTCGACCGCCACCCGTACCGCGACGGCCGCCGCCGGCTCGACCGGTACGACCCGGGACGCCAGCACCCAGACGGGGCGCGACGGGGGACGCGAGGACCGCGACAGCGCCGAACGGTTCCACCACCTCGACCGGCGGGCCCTGGACGAACTCGCCCACCGGCTCGTCGAACCGATCTCCCGGCTGCTGCGGACCGAACTCCGACGGGGACGCGAACGCTCCGGCCGGTGGCTGGACGGTGGGCGGTGAGCGACATCGATCCCGGCACCAGCGTCCACTTCCGGCTCCGCATCGACGGCATCGACCTCGGCGACTGGAACTCGTGCGACGGGCTCGGCTGCGAGGTCGAGGTGGAGCAGCACCAGGAGGGCGGCAACAACGGCTTCGTCTGGCAACTGCCGTCGCGGGTGCGCTACACCAACGTCACCCTCACCCGGCCGCTGATCCCGGACACCGCCAAGGTGGCCCGGATGCTCGCCAAACTGCCGCAGGGCGTCACCCGGGGCACCGCCCAGATCGCGGCGCTGCGGCCGGACCGGGCCCTGCTGGTCCAGTGGGGACTGGCCGATGTCGTCCTGGTGCGCTGGACCGGCCCGTCCTTCGACCCGTCCCGGTCGGAGACGGCGACGGAGAGCATCGAACTCGCCTACCACGGCTTCCTGGAGGTGGGCTGACGTGCCGACCGGCAAGGTCTCCGCGTTCCTCCAGCGCTACAACCCACCGCTGGGCGGCGGTAACCGCCCCGGCGGGTCGCTCGGCGGCCCGATCACCTTCATGTTCAACCCGAACGAGCTGACGTTGACCAAGTCGGCCTCCTGGATCCCACACGTGGTCCGGGGCGCCGAGCAGGTCGGCATCCCGGAGTTCACCGGCTCGGAGCCGCGCAGCCTCGCGCTGACCGTCTTCCTCGACGTGACCGACACGCACAGCCGTACGGTGCAGCAGCGGGTCGAGAGCCTGCTCTCCTGCTGTACGCCGACCTCCGCCAGCATCGCGGCGAAGGCGCCCTCGCCACCGTGGGTGAAGTTCACCTGGGGTCAGTTCCAGACCGTCTCGTTCTACTCGTACGTCAGCCAGGTCACCGCCACGTACACGCTGTTCGACAGCTCCGGGACCCCGTTGCGGGCGACCTGCGCGGTGAACCTGACCGAGATCAGCGGCAGCAAGCCGGCCCAGAACCCGACCTCCGGCACCCGGTCGGCGCGCCGGGTGCACCGGGTGGTGGACGGCGACTCGTTGCCGCTGCTGGCCCATCGCGAGTACGGGGACCCGACGGTGTGGCGGGTGATCGCCGAGGCGAACGAGATCGACGACCCGAGCCGGCTGCCGCCCGGCACCGAGTTGCTGTTGCCCGCCCCCGACGAGGTCCCCGCCGCACTGTCCCGGGCACCCGTCGGGTCCGGCGCCGCGACGGAAGGCAGGTAGCCCGTGCCCACCGGAACCCTCACCAACATCCTCAAGATCGGCCTGCCCTCGGCGGAACTCCCCGACCCCTGGCCGGACGAGTTGGCGTACGGCTGCGTCGAGGACGGCGTCAACATGCCGGCGGTGGCCACCCTGCGCTACCGCGACCCCGGTTCGCTGCTGGTGCAGAAGGTCGGCATCACGATCGGCCAGCAGTTGACCGTGGCGGTCCGGCCCGGTGACCGCAACGGCGAGACCGCACTGTTCACCGGCGAGGTGGTCACCGTCGAGACGGAGTTCGACGGCACCGGCACGTACACCACGATCCGGGCCCTGGACCTGTCACACCGGCTGCGGCGCGGCCGGCGGGTGGCCCGCTACCTGAACCGGAAGGCGTCCGACATCGCCCGGGAGCTGGCCCGGTTCGCCGGCCTGCCGATCGGCCGGATCGATCCCACCACCGTGGTCTACGAGGTGGTGGCGCAGCCCAACGTCAGCGACTGGGAGTTCCTCCGGATGCTGGCCGCCGACAACGACGCCGAGGTGGCGATGGTCGACGGCGAGTTCGAGTTCCGCCGGCCGGTCCGCGCCGCCTCCGCCCCCGGCCCGCAGACACCCGCCGAACGCAGCGACTTCGTGGCGGAGGTGAACGGCAACGTGCTCACCATGCACGCCACCGTCACCTCGGTCGGCCAGTTCACCGACGTGGAGGTACGCGGCTGGGACCGCCGTACCCGCCAGCCGGTGATCGGCCGCACCCGGGTACGCGACAGCGACGAGGTGCGGCTGCCGGTGACCGCAGGCGAGTTGGCGGAGGGGTTCGGCACCGCCGAGATGCTGGTCGCCGACGTGCCGTACGAGACGGCGGCCGAGGTCGACACCGTGTCCCGCTCACTGGCCGCCCAGGTGGCGACCGGCTTCGCCGAACTCGAGGTGGCGGTCCGGGGCAACCCGCTGCTGCGCACCGGCGTGCCGTTCACGCTCAGCGGCGTCGGGAAGCCCTTCGTCGGCAAGTACACCGTGACCGCCAGCCGGCACGTCTTCGGACCGGCGCGGTTCTACGAGACCTGGCTGACGGTCAGCGGCGCCCAGGACCGGTCGCTCGGCGGCCTGACCGGAGGCACCCCGGCGGCGCTGCGGTCACGGATGCCGGGGCTGGCCATCGGCGTGGTCACCGACGCCAACGCCACCCGTGACCGCAACCACCCGGAACGCCGGGACCGGGGCTGGGTCAAGCTGCGCTTCCCCTGGCTCGACGACGAGTACGAGACCGACTGGGTCCGCACGGTGCAACTGGGCGGGACCGGCGGCGGCGGGGTCTGCTGCCCCGAGGTCGGCGACGAGGTGCTCGTCGGGTTCGAGCAGGGACTACTCGACCGGCCGTACGTCATCGGTGGGCTCTACAACGGCGTCGACCAGCCGTCGCCGCACGACGGGCCACTCGTCGACCCGACGAGCGGGGCGGTGAACCGGCTCTCGTTCGCCTCCCGTCAGGGCCGGGCGGCCGGCGGGCGGACCACCGGCAACTGGGTGGAACTGCTCGACGGGCCGACCGTCGCCGCAGCGGCCCAGGGGGTCCGGCTGCGGACCCAGAGCGGCACCGACAACCTGCTGGTGCACCTGGACCGGGCCGGTACCTCGGTGATCGTCCGCAGCGACGGCAGCGTGGTGATCGAGGCCAAGACCGACCTCACCGTCCGGGGCACCGGGGGTGTCTCGGTCGAGTCGAGCGGGCCGGTCTCGGTCACCGGTCGGGGCGTGTCGGTGGACGCCGGCGGCGGCGAGCTGAAACTCACCGGTGCCAGCGTGTCGATCTCCGGCCGGGTCGTCCGGATCAACTGAGGAGGGAAACGCGATGCCAGCAGCAGCCCGCGTCGGGGACAGGATCGGTCACGGCGTACCCACCGGAAGCGTCGGTCCGCCCGCCGCCGGCCCACCCGGAGTGGCCCCGCCGACGGCCGGTCCCGTGCTCGGCGTGGCCAGCGTGCTGATCGGCGGCCGACCGGCGGCGGTGGTCGGCACCATGTGCACCTGCCCGACTCCGCCGCCGCACCTGGCGCTCGGCCCGACCAACGTGGTGATGCCCGGTCCGCCACGGCCGGGCGGGCTGGTGCTGATCGGTGGCTTCCCCGCCGCCCGGGTCGGCGACCGCACCACCTGCTCGGCGACGATCCTGACCGGTGCCCCGAACGTCACGATCGGGGGCTGAGCGAGGTGGCGGAGCAGTTCATCGGCGCCGGGTGGGCGTTCCCGCTCCGGTTCGACGCCGGTGGCGGGATCGCCCTGGTCAACCGGGAGCGGGAGATCGTCGAGGCGATCCGGCTCATCCTCGGCACCGCCCCCGGCGAGCGCCCCATGCGCCCCGAGTTCGGCTGCGCCATCCACGACTACGTCTTCGCGCCGGCCGACGAGAACACCGCCGGGCAGGTCGCCTTCGAGGTACGCGCCGCACTCGACCGCTGGGAGCCCCGGATCGAGGTCACCGACGTCCTCGTGGGCTTCGACGAGGTGACCGCCGGCACCCTCTACATCGACCTGCGGTACGTGCTGCGCGGGACCAACGATCCGCGCAACCTGGTCTTCCCGTTCTATGTGATCCCGTCGCACGACGGGGCCGAGGTAGAGGCGACGTCCTGATGGTCCTGCCCGCACCCCACCTCGACGACCGACGCTTCCAGCACCTCGTCGACGACGCCAAACGCTTCATCCAGCAGCGCTGCCCGGAGTGGACCGACCACAACGTCTCCGATCCGGGGGTCACGCTGGTCGAGGCGTTCGCGCAGATGACCGACGAGCTGCTGTACCGGTTGAACCGGGTGCCGGAGAAGAACTACCTGGCCTTCCTCGACCTGATCGGCGTACGCCTCTTCCCGCCGACCGCGGCCCGGGCCGCGCTCTCCTTCTGGCTCGCCGCCCCGCAGGCCGAGACGGTGCTGCTGCGGGCCGGGACCGAGGCCGGCACGATCCGCACCGAGACGGAGGAGGCCATCGTCTTCGCCACCGTCACCGACCTGGCGATCGTGCCGTGCGAGCTGGCCCACCTGCGCGTCCACCCCGCCGACGGCAAGGCCGCCGACCGCACCGAGCAGGTACGCGACGGCCGGGACGTGGCCTGCTTCGGCACCCCGCCCACGGCCGGCGACGCGGTGCTGTTCGGCCTGGACGCGGCGGTCCCGTCCTGCACGGTGGTGCTGCGGCTGGAGAGCCGGGTCGAGGGCATCGGCGTCGACCCCCGGCAGCCGCCCGTGCGCTGGGAGGCCTGGGACGGCGCGCGCTGGACGGAGTGCGAGGTGGACAGCGACTCCACCGGTGGACTCAACCGGCCCGGAGACGTGGTGCTGCACGTACCCGCCGGACACACCACCTCCACCGTCGGCGGCCAGCGGGCCGGCTGGCTGCGGTGCCGGCTGGTCGCCGCCGAACCCGGCCAGCCGTTCTACTCGGCGTCCCCGACGATCCGGGCCGCGACGGCCTTCACCATCGGCGGCACCGTCGAGGCGGTGCACGCCGAGACGGTGGTGGGTGAGTTCCTCGGCGAGTCCGAGGGGGTGCCGGGGCTGCACCTGCGGGTGGCCCGCCCGCCGGTGCTCCCCGACGACGAGCCGTTCGTGGTCGAGGTCTCCGACGGCACCGGCTGGCAGGAGTGGACCGAGGTGGACGCGTTCGGCGCCACCGGTCCGGACGACCGATGCGTGACCGTGGACCGGACCACCGGCGAGGTGGCGTTCGGGCCGGCGGTCCGGGAACCCGACGGCACGCTGCGCCGCTACGGCGCGGTGCCGCCCAACGGCGCCCGGCTGCGGGTCCGGCGCTACCGCACCGGCGGTGGGCGGCGCGGGAACGTGGCCCGGGGCGCGATCTCGATGCTGCGCAGCTCGGTGCCGTACGTCAGCCGGGTGGAGAACCGGGAGGCCGCTCTCGGCGGGGTGGACGGCGAGTCGGTGCAGAGTGCCCGGCAGCGGGGCCCGGTGCAGTTGCGGGCACAGGACCGGGCCGTCACCGCCCGGGACTACGAGCTGATCGCCGGGCAGGCCGTGCCGGCCGCCGCCCGGATCCGCTGCCTGCCCGCCGGGGACGGCGCCGACTCCGGCGGCGTACGCCTGCTGGTGGTGCCGGAGGCGGTCGCGGACGCCGGTGAGCAGCTTCGCTTCGAGCAGCTGATCCCGCCCGACGACATGCTCGCCACCATCGCCGCACACCTGGACGCGCGGCGGCCCATCGGCGTACGGCTCAGCGTGGAACCGCCCTTCTACCAGGGCGTCACCGTGGCGGTCCGGTTGACCGCCCGGCCCGGTGCGACGGCCGGGCGCATCCGGACGGCGGTGCTCGACGCGCTCTACGGCTACCTCAACCCGCTGCGCGGGGGCCCGGACGGGACGGGCTGGCCGTTCGGGCGGCCGGTGCAGGCCGGCGAACTCTTCGGGGTGCTCCAGCCGCTGCCCGGCGTCGCGTTGCTGGAGGAGGTCCTGCTCTTCCCCGCCGACCCGCTCACCGGCCGACGGGGCACGGCCACGTCCCGGGTCGACCTCGACCCGCACGCGTTGGCCTTCTCCTACGAACACCAGGTCCGGATCGAGGAACGCTAGGTCCGCCCGGACCGGAGAGGGGTGTCCCATGCGCGGCACGGTGGCGGGTCTCGGCACACCGCATCCGTTCAGCCGACGGCTGCCGGCGATCTACGCCACCGACGAGGTGGCCGGTCGGTTGCTCGCCGCCTTCGACGAGGTGCTGGCGCCGGTGCACGCGACGCTGGACAACCTCGCCGCCTATCTGGACCCCCGGCTGGCTCCGGCCGACTTCGTCGACTGGCTCGCCGGTTGGGTGGCGGCCGAGACGGCACCGGGCTGGACGCTGACGCAGCGCCGTGAGGCGGTCGCCGGTGCGGTGGCGCGACACCGGGTACGCGGCACCGCGCAGGGCCTGGCGGAGCAGGTGCAGATGATCTTCGGAGTCCGGCCGGAGATCACCGAGAACGGTGGCACGGCCTGGTCGTCGACATCCGGTGGGCCGCTGCCGGGTACGGCGACGCCCGCCCTGACCGTGACGGTGCGGGTCGCCGAGCCGGACCGGGTGCCGCTGGACGCACTACGCGCCCTGGTGGAGGCGAACCGGCCGGCGCACGTACCCTGCACGGTCCGGGTCGTCGCCGACGGGCAGCCGGCGGAAGGCGACGACGATGGAGCGCTGTGAGCGGTGCGTACCGGCCGAACCCGGCAGCGCCTTCTGCGGGGTCTGCGGATCGTTCCTCGACTGGGAACAGTCCGCGGACGCGCCCCCGCCCGTCCGGCCGTCGAGCACGCCCCGTTCCGGCCCGACCGCGCCCGACCCGGGCACCGGTGACGGCCCCGGCGACCCGACGCCGTGGTTCGACGCACCGGACCCCGACACCGCGCAGTCCCCGGCCGCCGACACCGCCACCGCGCACACCCGTTCCCCCGGGACCACCGCCGACGACACCCGTTCCCCCAGAAGCGGCGCCGACGACGCCCCGGCGCAACGATCGTGCGGTCGGGTCGGG
>NZ_SISL01000303.1:0-7262 GCF_004307965.1 Verrucosispora sp. SN26_14.1
GCCCGGGTTGGCGCGTCCGGCTCGCCGCCGTCACGCCCCGTGGCGACCTTTTCACGTCGCTGGCCGGACGTGCCCGGACGATCACCGCGCTGCGGGTGTCGCTGGGTCTGCTGGGCGCGGTGCAACTGGTGCTCGGGCTGGCGCAGATCGGCCGGGCCGAGGTGGCCGAGCACGTGCACTCCACCGGCCAACACCTGTGGCACGAGTCCGCCGCCTGGAACGTGGCGGTCGGCGCCGGTTTCCTCTTCGTCGCGTTGCGTCGGACCGCCCCGTCCGGGCTGCTGCCGATGCTCAGCGCCTTCGTGGCCACCCTGGTCCTGCTCTCGGTCAACGACCTGGTCGCCTCGCAGGTCGCCGTGGAACGGCTGGTCAGCCACGGGTTCCTGGTGGTCGGCTACCTGATCACCGTGTTGCTGGCCCGCAGCCTGCGCCGCCCCGGTGACCCGAGTGACCGGCAACGACCCGAGCGCTCCCGCTGGCGGCTGCGTCTCGACGAGATCGACGAGCCTGCTCCGCTGCGGCTGCTGCCGCCGCACTCGGCCCAGGCCCGGCACGGCCGCGACGACCGCCGCGCCGCCTGACGACGCGTCCCCACAGGGGCCGGGACGACCGCCGCAGACAGCCCCCACAAGAGCCGCGACGACCCGCGCCGCCTCAAAACGCAGCCCCCACACGGGCCGCGACAAGCGCCGCCCGACAAGGCAGCCCTCACACGGGCCGCGACAAGCGCCGCGACAACGCAGCACCAACAAGAGCTGCGACGACCGCCGCGTCAGCCGGCGGTGCCGTCCCGGCCCCGACGGAGGCGCGGGGTCGCCGTCTCCAGAGCTGCGACGAGGTCCTCGCGGGCGCGGGCCACCCGGGACCGGATCGTGCCGATCGGTACGTCACACACCTGGGCCGCCTCAGCATAGGAGAGCCCGAGCAGTTGGGTGGCGACGAACGCCTCCCGCCGTTCGTGCACGAGCCCGTCCAGCAGCCCGCGCAGCACCACCTGCTCGTCCATGGCGGCCTCGACGCCGGCCGGAGTCGCCTCGGCGGCGGACTGCCAGTCGGCGAGGTTGGCGGTGCGGGGCCGGGACACGGCTGCCCGCACCTGGTCGACGGCGACCCGTCGGGCGATGGAGAGCAGCCAGGTCCGGGCGCTGGAGCGGCCGGCGAACGAGGGCAACGCGCGCCAGGCCCGCAGGTACGTCTCCTGGACCAGGTCGTCGACGTCCCGCACGCCGGGCAGATGGGCCAGGAACCGCCGTACGTCGTGCTGCGTCGCGCGCACGAATGCGGCGGCGGCAGCCTGGTCGCCCCGCCCTGCGGCGAACGCGTACCCGCTGATGTCGTCGGTCACGGCAGTCATCGCCGTATTGGTCGCTCCGGCTCCCGGGTTGGTTCCCGACGACTTCCGAAAAATCATCGACGCACACGACACCGCCGGGCCTGAAGTGCGGCCCGGCGGTGTCGGAGGTGCGATCCGGTCAGCTCCGGAAGGCGTCCTTGATCTTCTCGCCCGCCTGCTTGATGTTGGCCTTCACCTGGTCGCCGCGACCCTCGGCCTCCAACTGCTCGTTGTCGGTGGCCCGGCCGACACCTTCCTTCACCTTGCCGGTGGTGTTCTCGGTGGTGTTGTTCAACTTGTCATCGAAGCCCATGTCAGCCTCCCGGGGTATCGGCTCATGCTCTTGCTACGCGAATCAGGTACCCAGCCGAACCGCATCGGAACCATCCTGTTTCCAAGAAATCGGTCGGAAGCGGCGCAGCCGGAGGCTGTTGGCGACCACGAAGACCGAGGAGAAGGCCATCGCCGCACCGGCGATCATCGGATTGAGCAACCCGGCGGCGGCCAGCGGCAGGGCCGCCACGTTGTAGGCGAACGCCCAGAACAGGTTCCCCTTGATCGTGCCGAGGGTGCTGCGGGCGAGCCGAATGGCGTCCACGGCGGCCAGCAGATCGTCACGGACCAGGGTCAGGTCGGAGGCTTCGATCGCCACGTCCGTGCCGGTGCCCATGGCCAACCCCAGGTCGGCCTGGGCGAGCGCGGCGGCGTCGTTGACCCCGTCGCCGACCATCGCCACCGCCCGGCCCTCGGCCTGCAACCCCGCGACCACCTCGACCTTTTCGGTCGGCAGCACCTCGGCGATCACCTCGTCGATGCCGACCTCGGCGGCGACCGCGCGGGCGACGGTGGTGTTGTCGCCGGTGAGCAGCACCGGGGTCAGACCGAGGGCGCGCAGCCGGCGGACCGCTTCCCGGCTGGTCGGCTTGACCTGGTCGGCCACCGCGAGCATGCCCCGGGCCCGCCCGGCCCATCCGACCAGCACGGCGGTACGTCCGGCCGCCTCCGCTCCGTTCGCCGCCCGCACCAGATCGTCGGGTACGTCCAGTCCCCGCTCCCGCAGCAGCCGGGATCGGCCGAGCAGCACCTCGCGGTCGTCCACGGTGCCGGTCACGCCCAGCCCCTCGACGTTGGCGAACCCGGTGACCGGCGGCAGTTCGCCCAGTTCGTCCGCGCCGGACACGACCGCCCGGGCGACCGGGTGCTCGGAGCCGGACTCCAGCGCGGCGGCCAGCCGCAGCACCACGGCCCGCTGCTCACCCTCGCCCGCGTGGACGTCGAGGAGCGTCATCCGGCCGGTGGTGACGGTGCCGGTCTTGTCCAGCACCACGGTCTCCACCCGTCGGGTGGACTCCAGCGCCTCCGGCCCCTTGATCAGTACGCCGAACTGCGCGCCCCGCCCGGTGCCGACCAGCAGCGCGGTCGGCGTGGCCAGGCCGAGGGCGCACGGGCAGGCGATGATCAGCACCGCCACGGCGGCGGTGAAGGCGGCGGTCGACCCGGCACCGGAGCCCAGCCACCAACCCAGCGTGCCGACGGCCAGGGCGATCACGATCGGGACGAAGATCCCCGAGATGCGGTCGGCGAGCCGCTGCGCGGCGGCCTTGCCGGTCTGCGCCTGCTCGACCAGCCGGGCCATCTGGGCCAGTTGGGTGTCGGCACCGACCCGGGTGGCGGTGACCACCAGCCGGCCACCGGCGTTGACGCAGCCACCGACCACGGTGTCGCCGACGCCCACCTCGACCGGCACCGACTCGCCGGTGACCATGCTGGCGTCGACCGCCGAGGAACCTTCGTGCACCGTGCCGTCGGTGGCGATCTTCTCGCCCGGCCGCACCACGAACCGGTCCCCCACGGCGAGTTCGTCGACCGGGATCCGGGTCTCCACGCCGCCGCGCAGCACGGCGACGTCCTTGGCACCCAGCTCCAGCAGCGCTCGCAGGGCCGTACCTGCCGTGCGCTTCGCGCGGGCCTCGAAGTACCGCCCGGCGAGGATGAACGCGGTGACCCCGGCCGCCGCCTCCAGATAGATGTGGCCGGTGCCGTCGGTCCGGCTGATCGCGAAGCTGAACGGATGGGTCATGCCGGGCGTGCCGGCGGTGCCGAGGAACAGCGCCCAGATCGACCAGCCGAAGGCGGCGAGCGTGCCGACCGAGACCAGGGTGTCCATGGTCGCCGCGCCGTGCCGCAGGTTGACCAGGGCGGCCCGGTGGAACGGCAGTCCGCCGTAGACCACCACCGGGGCGGCCAGCGTCAGCGACAGCCACTGCCAGTAGGTGAACTGCCAGGCCGGCACCATGGCCAGCGCGATCACCGGCACGCTGAGCACCACCGACACCCAGAGGCGGGTACGCAGCACCCGCAGCTCGTCCACCGGCTCGACGACTTCCGGCGTGTCCTGCCGGGGCGGCGGCACCGCCGCCGTGTAGCCGGTCTTCTCGACCGTGGCGATCAGCTCCTGCGGGGTGACCGGGTCGGCGTAGGTGACGGTGGCCTTCTCGGTGGCGTAGTTGACGCTGGCCTGCACGCCGTCCAGGCGGTTCAGCTTCTTCTCGATGCGGGCGGCGCAGGAGGCGCAGGTCATGCCGCCGATGGACAACTCGATCAGGTTCGCTGCCGTGGGCAGGGGTCGACTCGTGGTCATGGTTGGTCCCTCAGTCGTGCCCGTGTCCGGGCGTACCGTGCCCGTCGTCCGGTGCGGCGGTCGGACCGACCGGGTCCCCGACGCGCACCGGGTCCCCGACGTGCACGGTGAACTCGGCGGTGCGCACCACCCCGCCGTGGCGGAAGTCGAGATAGAGCCGGTACGCACCGGCGGACGGGAACTCGGTGGCGAAGCTCACCCGTGGTCCGGGCTCGGTGCGCCCGTCGCCCGGCACTCCCTCCGGGTGGACGTGCAGGTACGCCAGGTCACCCTGCCGTAGTGCGACCAGGTGCCCGTACGCCCCGAGGTACGGCTCCAGGTCCGTGACGGGTACGCCGTCGCGCGCGACGGTCAGCGTCAGCGTGGACGGGTGGCCCGGTTGTGGCGTGCCGTCCAGGGTGACCGTGTAGCCGTCGACCGTGGCGGTGCGGGCCGGTGCGGGCAGCGGACGCTCGGTCAGGGCACCGGGGACCGTCACGTCGACACCGAGTGTCAACGGCTCGCCTCCGGTCGGGGTGAAGTCGGCGAACGCCCGCCACACCCCGGGCGCGGTCAGCGGCGTGGCGACCCGCCAGGTGCCGTCGGGCGTCAGCTCGGGGTGTACGTGGCGGAAGCCGGAGAGGTCACGCCGGGCGACGATCAGATGCATCGGCTTGTCGTGCACCACGTCGTACCCGGTCACCGGCCGGCTGTCCGGGCCGGTGATCCGGAAGGCGAACTCTCCGGCCGGGGCGCCGACCGGCACCAGCGTGTAGCCGCGTTCGGAGACGAGCAGCCCGCCGGGCAGGTGCCCGGCGGCGCCCGCGTCGTGTCCGGCGTCACCGTCGTGGCCGTTCCGGGCCGGGTCGTCGCCGTGGTCCGCCGTGCCGTCGTGGCTGGTCGCGGTGACCGGGGCCGGCGGCCCGGTCACCTGGCCGACCCCGTACGCGGCGGCGAACACCGCCGCGAGGCCGAGCGCGAAGCCACTCACCTTCGTCGCCGTGTTCATCGGGACACCTCGGTCTCCGGTCGCCTCAGGCGGCGACCAACTCGAAGCCGGCCTCGTCGACTGCGGCCCGGACGGCGGCCGGGTCCAGTGGCTGCTCGCTGGTGACGGTGACCTCGCCGCTGGCCAGGTCGACCCGGACGTCGTCGACGCCGGGGAGCGCGCCGACCTCGGTGCTGACCGCGTTGACGCAGTGGCCGCAGGTCATGCCCTGCACCTGGTACGTGGTGGTGACCATGGCAACTCTCCTCTCCAGGCCCGTCAACCCGGGCCGGGCACCCCGTCGAATACCCTCGGGGGGTATCTACAACCGTGACCGTACCATACCCCCCAGGGGTACGTTATCCTCGTGTTCATGAGCACACCCGCGCCGATCCGCGGCTACACCGCCAGCAAGGACCAACTGCTCGCCCGACTACGCCGGGTCGAGGGGCAGGTACGCGGCGTCGAGAAGATGGTCGACGAGGATCGCTACTGCATCGACGTGCTCACCCAGATCTCCGCGATCCAGGCCGCCCTGGACAAGGTCGCCCTCGGCCTGCTCGACGGGCATGCCCGGCACTGCATGCACGAGGGCGCCGCCGAGGGCCGCGCCGACGAGATGGCCTCCGAGATGATGGCCGCCGTCGGCCGTCTGATGAAGCGCGGCTGACCCGCCCCACCAGCACGCCCGCCTCGGGTGTCGGCTCCGACGCCCGGCATCCGACACACGCTCGCGACCTGCGTTCCGATGCCGACCTGGCTACCATTCGCCACGATGGCCAGCCGATCCGGAGACCTCCCGGCCCCCGCCCGCCGTCGGGCACGCACCACCGCCGCAGCAGCCCTCCGGCGGCCCGCCGCCATACCCCCACGGGGTGCCGGCAGTCCAGCCGCAGCCCTGCTGCGGCCCGACCGCCCCGCCGCAGCCCTGCTGCGGCTGCCGAGAGCCGGCCCCACCCTCACGGTACGCAGCCATCCTGCCACGCTCGGGCCATTCCGGATGCCCGCCGCCGTGGCCGACCGGCGGCGCTGAACCATCTCGCCCGCCGGTACGTAGTTCGCCTTGGAATCGTTGGGAGACAATGAATGGGCGCCGACCACACCCGTTCCGCTCCGCCCACCCCACCCCGGGTGCGGCGGATCCTCATCGTGACGGTGGTCCCCCTCTTCCTCGCCACCCTGGTCGCCGCGCTCGTGCTCTGGCCCTCGGACCCGCCCCGGCCCGAGGCCGCCGACGACCTGCCCCGATACCACGGCACGGTCACGCGGGTGGTGAACGAGCCCTGTCCACCGAACCCGGTCGTGCCCGAGGGCACCCCGACCACGGCCGGGCAGCAGTGCGGCACGGTCACCGTGCGGGTCGACAGCGGCCCGGACGAAGGTCAGGACGTGCAGGCGCCGTTGCCGGACGGGCCGGGGGCACCCCGGGTCAGCGTCGGCGACGCGATCATCCTGGTCTCCCTGATCGATCCCGAGGATCCCTCGATCAGCACCTACAACATCGCCGAGCACCAGCGGGGCAAGCCGCTGATCTGGCTCGCGGTGCTGTTCGCCGCCGCCATCGTGGCCTTCGGACGGCTGCGCGGCCTGGCCGCGCTGGGCGGCCTGGCGGCCAGTTTCGCCATCCTGCTCACCTTCGTGCTGCCCGGCATCAGCGCAGGCCAGCCGCCGCTGGTGGTGGCCATCGTCGGCGCGGCACTGATCATGTTCGTGGTGCTGTACCTGACGCACGGCATCTCGGCACAGACCTCCGTGGCCGTCCTCGGCACGCTCGGCAGCCTGGTGCTCACCGGCCTGCTCGGGCTGGCCGCCACCCGGGCCACCCACCTGACCGGTTTCGGCAGCGAGGACGCCACCACGCTCTCCATGTTCCGGGGCGACGTCGACCTGCACGGCCTGCTGCTCGCCGGCATCATCATCGGCTCGCTCGGCGTGCTCGACGACGTCACGGTGACCCAGGCCGCCGCGGTGACCGAACTGCGGCACGCCAACCCGAGCTTCACCCGCCGGGAGCTGTACCGCTCGGCGACCCGGGTCGGCCGGGCCCACATCGCCTCGGTGGTGAACACCATCGTGCTGGCGTACGCGGGCGCGTCGCTGCCGCTGCTGCTCCTGCTCACCGCCGACACCCGCGCGCTCGGCCAGATCGTGACCAGCGAGTTCCTCACCCAGGAGATCGTCCGCAGCGTGGTGGCCACGCTCGGGCTGGTCGCCGCCGTACCGCTGACGACCGCCCTGGCCGCGCTGGTGGTCACCGCCGGGCGGCGGGACACGCCGGAGCCCGGCGGACCCGGCGGCGACGACGACGGGCCGGACGGCGA
>NZ_SISL01000304.1:0-7208 GCF_004307965.1 Verrucosispora sp. SN26_14.1
TGCCGGGGGTCGGCGCGGCGCTGGTGGACGGCCCGGTGCCCACCGCGCCGGTGGGGGCCGCCGGGTAGCCGGTGGGTGCCGGGCCGAGCGAGCCGGACCGCGACGGCGCGCAGCCCACGGCCAGGAGCAGCAGGACGACGGTCACCCCGGCCACGCGGTGCCGACGCCGGCTCACTCGGCACCGCTGTCGGCCGATTCCCCGGGCACCTCGCCGTGGTCGGGCAGGTCGAGGCGGAAGCGGGTGCCGACGCCCTGGGCGCTCTGCACGGTGAGTCGGCCGCCGAGCAGCCTGGCGTTCTCCCGGGCGATGGCCAGGCCCAACCCGCTGCCGCCGCCGGAACGGGCCGGATCGACCTTGTGGAACCGGTCGAAGAGGCGGGGCAGGTGTGCGGCCGGGATGCCCGGCCCCTGGTCGTCGACGTCGAACAGCACCCGGTCACCGGCGCGGACCACCCGGGCCCGGATCGCGCCACCGCCGTGCTGCACCGCGTTGGCGACCAGGTTGCCCAGCACCCGTTCCAGACGGCGCGGGTCGGTGCGGACCCGGACCGCATCCGCGTCGACCTCGACCCGGTCCCGCCACCCCCGGGCCGCGACGATCGCGCGCAGCAGGTCCGGGGCGTCGACGTCGACGTCGGTGACGACCTCCTGGCCGGCGTCCAGCCGGGAGATCTCCATCAGGTCCTCGACCAGTCGGCGCAGTCGGACCACGTCGTCGACCAGCAGCTCTGCGGCGCGCCGGGCGTCGCCGGGCAGGTGGTCGAGGTGGTCGTGCAGCAGCGAGGCCGCGGCCACCAGGGCCGTCACCGGGGTACGCAGCTCGTGCGCCACGTCGGCGGTGAACCGCCGCTCCCGGTCCCGAGCCTGGTGCAGGTCGGCGATCTTCGCCTCCAGCGCCTCGGCCATCTCGTTGAACGCCACCGCCCAGGCACTGAACTCGTCGCGCCCCCGCACCGGCAGACGGGTGGCCAGCAGCCCCTCGGTGATCGCCCGGGCGGCGCGGCCGGCGCGTCCCACCGGCTCCAGGGTGCGCCGCGCCAACGCGTGGCCGACGGCGGCGGCGAGCAGCATCACCAGCATCCAGCCCACCGTCAGGGCGGTGCGGAGCTGGCCCAGATCGGCGGCGAGACCGGCCTCGCCGGTGACGACGTACAACTCGGCGGTGGAACCGGGGATCCGGCCGCCCACCACCAGCAGCTCGTCACCTCCGGCGGGGCGTTCGTAGCCGAGCTGCCCGGCGGCCACGGTGGCCCGCAGCGGTGCGCCCAGCGGCGGCGCGTACGCCGGGTGTGACGGCCAGGCGTCACCGTCGACCAGGACCACGTGGCGTCCGCTGCTCTCGAAGCTGGTGAGCAGCTCGGTGCGGCGGTGCTCGGTCAGCGGCAGGAACTGACCGGCGAGCACCAGTCGGTAGCGGGCGTCGGCTGCGGCGGCGTGCAGTGAGGCGTCGTAGCGGGCCTGCCGCAGCAGCAGGTACGACCCACCGGCGAGCACCCCGGCGGAGACCCCGGCGACCAGGACGAACGCGATGGTCAACCGGCGTCTCAGCCGGCCCGGGCGCACGGTGTCGGTGCCCATCGCGGTCGCCCGGTCATCCGGCCGTGAACTTGTAGCCGGCGCCGCGTACGGTCCGGATCAACCGAGGGTGGGCCGGATCGGGTTCGATCTTGGCGCGGAGTCGTTGCACGGCCACGTCGACCAGGCGACTGTCGCCGAGGAAGCGGTGGTCCCAGACCCGGTCCAGCAGCAACTCGCGGGTGAAGACCTGCCCGGGGCGGCGGGCCAGCTCCAACAGCAGGCGGAACTCGGTGATGGTCAACGGCAGGTCGACGCCGTCCCGGCGGACCGCGAACGCCCCCGGGTCGATCTCCAGACCGCCCACCCGCAGCGGCCCCGGATCCGGCGGGGCGACCGTGCGCCGCAGCACCGACCGCACCCGGGCCACCAGCTCCGGCAGGTCGAAGGGCTTGCGCAGGTAGTCGTCGGCGCCACACTCCAGGCCGACCACCACGTCGATGGTGTCCGTGCGCGCGGTCAACATGAGGATCGGCACCGCGCTGGACCGCCGGACCTCGCGACACACCTCGAGGCCGTCCAGCCCCGGCAGCATGACGTCCAGCACGATCAGGTCCACCGGTCCGGCCCGCCAGACAGCCAGGCCCTGCCGTCCGTCGACGGCGGTCTCCACCCGGAACCCGGCGCGGCGCAGTCCGAGGGCGGCGACCTCCCGGATGGAGGCGTCGTCCTCGACCACCAGCACGTGGCCGTCCATGATGCACCCAGCGTAATCCCGCTCCGCCGTTGGTGTAAGGAGGGGTCCCCTGCTATCGCCTGGTGCATAGCAGGGGACCCCTCCTTACATGCGGCCCGGCACGGAGGGTCACTCCTGCCACTGGTGGGCGACGTCGAGCACGATGCGGGTGTGCGTACCCGGGCCGGGCAGGACGGTGACGCGGAACGGCAGCCGGGCGCGGACGCCGACCGCGAACGTGGTGTAGCCCTCGAAGCTGCCGCCGAAGACCACGTCGCGCAGCGTCGGGTAGCGCAAAACGGTGGCGACGTGGTCGCCGACCCGGTACGGCACCGTGGCGAGGTGCGCCTCGTCGTACGCGGGGGCCCGCAGCGAGACCCGCAGCAGCGCGCCACCCGCCGTGTACGGCGACAGCGCCAGTCCCTCGCCCTCGGTGTACGTCTCGCCGTACCCGATCGAGTAGCCGCTGACCGTGCCGTCGAACTCGAACACCACCCGGTCGTGGCACTCGTGCCGGCCGGTGCGTACCTCGACGAGCGGGGCGCTGCTCGACGCGCCGGCGGTCCGGTCCCCGCTGCCCCAGGTGATCCCGCAGTACGGCGTACCGGTCGCCGCCGTGCCGGGTGTGCCGGTCGCGGTCGTGGCCAGCAGCGTGGTGACCGCCACGACCAGTGCGGTCAGGGTCCTTCTGGTCCTCATCGTCGTCTCCCATCCGTCCGCCCGGCGCCGGACGGGGCGCGGGCGTGACCTCGTGCGTCCACGGTCGTCACGGTCTGCCACCGCGCTTTCACTGTTACGCAACACCCGGGTAACAGCTCCCGGGCGGTATGACGCTTTCGCGATGACATCGGACGGGAGGCGGCCATTAATATTCACGCACATCGATCGCGGCGTATCGGCGCGCCGCGCAGTCCGCAGGGGAGTACCTGATGATCCGACGACAACTGCTGCGCGCGGCCACCGCCGCGCTCGCGGCGGTGCTGGCGGCGACCGGCGTGCAGGTGGTCACCGCCACCGGCGCCGCCGCGGCCCGGACCGTGTACTACGACGCCAGCCGGGCCGGCGAGTTCCGGACCAACTTCGACCAGGCCGCCCAGATCTGGAACAGCCGGGTCAGCAACGTCCGGCTGGTCCCGGGCACGCCGGCCAACGTCACCATCCTGGTCGACACCGGCTGGCCCCGGGCGCAGGTCACCGGGCTGGGCTCCGGCCGGATCTGGATGGGGTGGCAGGCCGTCGACCAGGGCTATAACCGCACCCGCATCGCCACCCACGAGTTCGGCCACATCCTCGGGCTGCCCGACCGGCGTACCGGGCTCTGTTCGGACCTGATGTCCGGCAGCAGCGCCCCGGTCTCCTGCACCAACGCCAACCCCAGTGCCGCCGAGGCCAGCCGGGTCAACCAGCTCTTCGCGGGCAGCCGCAGCACGGCCGACGTGGCGCAGTCGTACACCTGGACCGAGGACGGGGAGTTCGGCACCTTCGTGGTCGGCGGTCGGCCGGCCACCGAGAACTACCCGTGGCTGGTCTACACCTCCGGCTGCACCGGCACGCTGATCAAGGCGAACTGGGTGGTCACCGCCAAGCACTGCCCGACCCCCTCGTCGGTGCGTGTGGGCAGCGTCAACCGCAGCAGCGGCGGCGTCGTGGCCGGCGTGAGCCGGGCCGTCAACCACCCCACCATCGACGTGAAGCTGTTCCAGCTCTCCAGCTCGGTCAGCTACGCGCCGGCGGTGATCCCGTCCACCTCCGGCGCGGTCGGCACCGCCACCCGCATCATCGGCTGGGGCCAGACCTGCGCGCCGCGTGGCTGCGGTTCCGCGCCGGTCACGGCGAACGAACTGGACACCTCGATCGTGGCCGACAGCCGGTGCAGCGGCATCAACGGCCCGTACGAGATCTGCACCAACAACACCAACGGCAACGCCGGGGCCTGCTACGGCGACTCGGGTGGCCCGCAGGTACGCCGGGTCAACGGCGTGTGGCAGGTGATCGGCGCGACCAGTCGGGCCGGCAACAACAGTTCCACCTGCGCCACCGCGCCCTCGATCTACGGTGACCTCCCCTCCATCCGTTCCTGGATCAACACGCAGGTCGGCGGCCTGCCCGTCTGACGAGTCCCGCGATCATGTAGTTGTGGTGCCCGGACGGCCGAGAGGTGCGGCGTACGCGGTACCACAACTCCATGATCGCGTCGGGGGGCCGGGGTGCAGGTGGGGGAGCGGGGGCGTGGGATAGTGCCTGGTTGTGGAGCGGTATGGGGTGTTGATCCTGCCTTCGAGTAACCGGGTGTACTCGGGGGCGGCGGTGGAGCTGACGCGGGCCGAGCTGGAGATCTTCGGCAGCAGCGTGCTCGGTGGACGGATCGGGGCGGTGGAGACGGTCGCCGTGGGCGGCGTCCCGTACGTCACGTTCGAGGTCGACGGCGGACTGAGTGAACGGGACGCCGCGCTGCTGGCCAACCTGTCCAGCGCGTACGCGCTGTTCGGGTTCGTCGGTGACCTGCTGCGGCCGGTGCCGTTGACGCCTCTGGACCGCTTCGACGACGACCTGATCACCATCCAGAAGTACCCGGGAAAGACCAACGAGCAGTTCACCAAGCTGCTGCTCAACGTCACCCTGCTCGCCTCGGCCTGGGCCGACGACCTGCTCACCCGACGGTTCCGGGTGCTCGACCCGCTCTGCGGCCGGGGCACCACCGTCAACCAGGCGATGATGTACGGCTTCGACGCCGCCGGCCTGGACCGCGACAGCAAGGACTTCGAGGCGTACCAGACGTTCCTCAGCACCTGGCTCAAGCGCAAGCGGGTCAAGCACCGGGTGCTGGAGTCCGGGGCGGTCCGTCGGGAACGCAAGGTGGTCGGCAAACGGCTGCGGGTCGAGGTGGCCGCCTCGAAGGAGGCGCAGAAGGCCGGCGACGTGCAGACCGTGGACGTGGTCAGCGCCGACACCACCCGGGTCGGGGAGTTCTTCCGCCCGGAGACCGTCGACGTGGTGGTGGCCGACGCCCCGTACGGGGTGCAGCACGGCAGCCGTACCGCCGAGACCGGTCTGGCCCGCGACCCGCTGGCGCTGCTCACCGCCGCCGTGCCGGGATGGGCGCGGTTGTTGCGCCCCGGCGGTGCCCTCGGCATCTCCTGGAACACCAACGTGGCCCGGCGGGAGGCCGCCGCCGAGCGGCTGACCGCCGCCGGTCTCGACGTGCTCGACGAGGGCCCCTGGCAGGCCCTGTCCCACCGGGTCGACCAGGCGATCGTCCGCGACGTGCTGGTCGCCCGCAAACCCGGCTGATCCGTGTTCCCGCACCGGCCGTCAGCGGTCGGTGCGGGACCACGGGCAGGTCAGCGGCCCTGTGCCTGGGAGCGGGAGTTGCCCGGCCCGAAGGTGGTCAGGAACCGGTCGCGGAAGGTGTCCATCCGCCAGACCGGGGCGTCGGCGTCCGGGGTCAGACCCTCCTGCCACTTCCAGTCCTCGATCTGCGCGAACACCGCCGGGTCCTTGGCCACGATGTGGATCGGTACGTCGGGGCTGGGGTTCTCCCCGGTCACCACCGGCGCCGGCTGGTGGTCGCCGACGATGACCATCACCGTGTCGTCGTTGCCGTACCGCTCCAGGTAGGAGACGAGGGTACGCAGCGTGTAGTTGATCGAGTGCCGGTAACCGGTGCGGGCCTGCGCGGCCGGGGTGCCGATGATGCCGCGCTGGAACACCTCGCCGTCGTCGATGTCGTCCCAGTCCACCACCGACGGCACCTTGGTCCAGGGGGAGTGGCTGGAGACCAGCGCCAACTCGGCCATCACCGGGCGGTCCCGGGGGGCGGCCAGCTCCCGCTGGTGGAACTGGTGGATGGCGAACTGGTCGGGCATCGGCGCGAAGGCGAACTTCGGCCCCTGGTAGCCGAGGTCGGGCCCGCCGTAGAACTTCTCGTACCCGTAGAACGCCCCCTCCGGCCAGGCCTGGTTGACCGCCGGCATCACGCCGACCGTGCGCCACTGCGCGCGCTGGAACGCGTCACCCAGGGTGAACCGGTCGGTGGCGAGCAGGTTGCGGTGCCGCTGGTTGTTGTCGATCCAGAGCCCGGAGAGCAGGGTGGCGTGCGCCAACCAGCTCGCCCCACCGATGGTCGGCGAGGTGAGGAAGCCGCTGCGGGACGTGAATCCGGCCGCCGACAGGCGCCCGGCGCCCTCGTCGAGGACCCGCTGGATCGAGGCGAAGTCCGGATCGGCGACCGCGTCCCGGCCGTAGCTCTCCACGAAGGTGATCAGCACGTCCTTGCCGCGTAGCCCGGTCAGCAACTGGTCGCCGGGCAGGTCGCGGAACGGGTCCACGTTGATCTCCTCGGTGAACGCGGCCCGGTCGTGCAGCCGCGCGTACACCTCGACGGCGTGCTCCTGGACCAGGGTGGTCGCGTTGGAGTCGGCCACGTACACGCCCGGCACGATCCGTGCCCCGAAGGCGGCGAGCACCACCCAGACCACCACCAGCGACACGACGGCCCGGGTACTGCCGGTGCGGTGGCGGGCCAGCACCCCCGCCAGCCGGACCGAGGAGAGCGCGGTGAGCACGGGGATGCCCAGCAGCAGCAGTCCGACCCCGGTGGCGATCGCGATGGCACCCGGCCGGCCGACCGACTCGGCCACGAACGCGAACGCCGGGCCGAGCAGGGACCAGTCCAGCACCAGGTCGAAGGGGCGCCCCAGCGACGAGTAGAAGCCGATGTCACCGACCTTCACCATGGCGACGAGCCCGAGCAGTACGCCGGAGACGGCGGCCACCACCCGGCGGGGGCGGCCGGGCAGCGCCAGCAGCAGCGCGGCCAGCAGCAGCGCCTCCAGCGGGATCCGCAGGAACGTGCCCGGTTCCAGTTGCCACGGCCGGTTGGGCAGCGTCAACGTGGCCAGCACCAGGACGGCGGCCAGCACGGTCACCACCCGGGCCAGCACCGCCCGCCGCCGGC